>SYEN01000025.1 GCA_005800795.1 Burkholderiales bacterium
CAGCCTTCCGGGTTCGGGTGAGAATCCGGTGGCGCCGGTGTTTGTCGATGGCGTGAAAACGGTGACGCTCAAGGGCGATCACATCGCCGAAGAGTTTCAGGGTATCGTCGAACAATACGTGCGGGATAAATATCCCGCCGCAGGGCCGCTACAAGGCCATACTGGTCGAGCGCGACAGCTATTTGCTGGAACTGTCGCGTTACGTCGTGCTCAATCCGGTGCGTGCGGCCATGGTCAAGCACGCCCGGCAATGGAAATGGAGTTCCTATCGCGCGATGGTGGGCGAGGAGGCGCGCCCGCCATGGCTCAACACGGAGTGGGTGTTGGGCCAATTCGGCATGCAGCGTGCGCGCCAGATCACGCGCTATGCCGAATTTGTGCAGGAAGGCGTGCGCGCGCCTGGCGTGTGGGAGCATTTGCGCGGGCAAATCTACCTTGGTGGCGACGCGTTTATTGCTGGCATGCAGGCGAACCTGGAGGACGGGGCCGGTGCGCGCCGTGAGATTCCGCGAATGCAGAGACGGGCGCTGGCGAAGTCGCTCACCTTCTACCGCGAAACCTTCGAGGATGCGAAGTCGGGCATGATGGCGGCCTACGCGACGGGGGACTACACGCTACAACAGGTTGCCGACGCGTTTGGCGTGCACTATGCGACTGTTAGCCGGGCGGTCAATCGCAAGTGATGCTCATGACACCATGAAGCAACGCCGATGGTGGTGCATCGAACTAAAAAAGGGCGTACAGATTTTCGAGGTTTGGCAGAACCGTGTGGCGTAACACGGTAAGCCCGGCATGATCCTCATAATTGGTGCTTAAAAATATCAATTAAAACAAATACTTACAAACATAATCTGTTTCGCCAGCACTGTCATTATGAGACAATCACGTCCGACTCGACGGCTATTCCAGTAAAGGCGCTTCGTGAAACACCTGCTCGCATTTTCGCTGCTCTTCGCATCCACTGGCGCTATGGCCCAGCAGGCCTGGCCCGCCAAATCCATACGCTTCGTTGCGCCATTCGCGCCGGGCGGCGGTACTGATTTTATCGGTCGCGTCGCCGCACAAAAGCTGACCGAAGCCGTCAAGCAGCAAGTGATCGTCGAAAATCGACCCGGCGCCGGTGGCACGCTGGGCGCCGAACTCGGCGCGAAGGCCGCGCCCGATGGCTATACCTTTACCGTGGTTGCGGGCAGCTATTCTGTCAATCCGGCGATCTACAAGCTTGCATTTGATCCGGTCAACGATATCACGCCGATCATCCAGTTTTCCGAAGGGCCGCTGCTGGTGGTGGTGCATCCATCGCTGCCGATTAAAAACATGAAGGACATGATTGCGCTGGCCAAGGCCAGACCCAACGGCTTGAGCTACGCGTCCAGCGGGCAGGGCAGCATCGTGCATCTGGCGACGGAGTTGTTCCTCTACACGGCGAGCGTCAAGGCCACGCATATTCCGTACAAGGGCACGGGCCCCGCGATCACCGACACCATCGCCGGCCAGACCCAGATTTTATTCGGCAGCATTGCCGCTGTGATGCCCATGGTCAAACAAAACCGTCTGCGCGGCGTGGGCGTGACCACCGCCAAACGTCTGGCGGCGTTGCCCGATGTGCCGACGCTGGCGGAATCCGGCGTCAAGGGCTACGACGTGGTCTTGTGGCACGGTCTGGTCGGCCCGAAGGGATTGCCGCGCCCGATCGTTGATCGCGTGAACGCTGAACTGAACAAGGCGCTCAAGGCCAGGGACATGGAAGATAAATTGGCGGCAGATGGCGTTTCACCCGCGGGTGGCACGCCGGAGCAGTTTGGCGCCATCATCAAGCGTGACATCAATACCTGGCGCAAGGTGGTGCAGACCGCGGGCGTGAAGGCGGAGTAGTTACAGACGAGCCCACGGGCTCGGATGCAAGCACCGTGCCATCCAATACAAAATACCGCGATTCGTCACGGCATTTTTTGATACGAGCCGTGCCACACGGTCGAATTGGCGTTAACCCGTCCGCAGCGGCATGCCCACGGCAGCCCAATACGGCAGGGCCACCAACAGCACCACGATAAACGCGATCAGTGTCATCAGCACGCCGAATTTGAAAATCTCCGGCGCAAGAAGTTAGGCGCGCTCATACACCGCAGTGCGCAGGTGTGCCGCGCAGGTAACTAGCCGCAAGACCTTGCTGCGCGATCTCACGCAGATAAGCGTTAGTGGTTTGACCTGCGGGCACCAGTTCCATGGGATACTCATACCGCAACGCATCGAGCGAGAATTTATAGCGCCCGGGAATGGCGACACTTTCCGCCAGCAGCTCCGGCGAATAAGTGCACGCCAGCGCCAAGCGCGTGCGCAAATGCCGCTCCGCGTTGGGCAGTAAGCGATTCCCGGCTTGGTCGACAGTAGCGCCATGACGGATGGTGGCCAACGTATCCCGCAAGGCTCTGCGCGAGCGCGCGTGCATGTGTAAGTCGTCCGCGACCGCCAGTGGCAGGTCGCTCGCGGCAGAGAGTTCGCGTAAGGCGTCAAGTTGTGCTTTGTCGTTGGGGCCGTGCACCAGCTCGGCGGCAATCCATGCGTGCTGTGGGAAGCGGCAGGCGAGGGTGCGGGCGTGGCCGCAGGCGATCTCTGTTACGCCAACGGGGGAAGGTGCTAGTGTTGCTGGTGGAATCAGTAACACCAGACAATGATCCAGATTCCACTTCAGATCGGCACACGTCACCCGATAACGGCCTTTTACCGTACGCCTGCGCGCGCGTAATCAGTGCTGCAATGTGACCGTGGCGTTCACGATTGGTCGCCAGCAACACAATACGCGACCCGTCATCAATTTGAACTTCGGTGCCAGTAACGAGTCATCAAACAATGATGTCTGGCCGCTATATGAGCGCGCACGATGCCCGCCAGCGAACACTCATCCGCGAGTTAGTGCAACATCCTTTCTGTAATTTCCCCGAGCGTTGAACCAGGCGGTTCTCGGTTTGGGGTTTTTTAAACAGGCCCCTGCCAGGCCGCCGAAGGCCCCTCCCATAGGTCTCGCCACAGAAAGAAATTATCATGGCCC
>SYEN01000242.1 GCA_005800795.1 Burkholderiales bacterium
GCCGACACGCCGACCTCGCTGATAGAAGCCGCCGTCGCGCAATGGAACTGGCAGCAGCAGGTGAAACCGCGCCACGATCAATTCAATTCGCTGCACGAAAAACTGATCGAACGCTGGAAGGAAATCCGCGATCACTACGAAAACCCGGTGGTTTATTTCGCCAGTGTGAAGGATAACAGCGAAGATTTGGGTAATACCGAATACCTGCGCGACACCGCCATGCAGGCCGGCATCAATACGCGCCCGATCGCGATTGAAGACATTGGCTGGCACGAGCTGGATGAACAATTCATCGATCTCGACAACAACCAGATTCCCGCGCTGTTCAAACTGTATCCGTGGGAATGGATCGCGAATGAAGAATTCGGCAAGCATTTGCCGGCGGTGGATTTCCCCGTGATCGAACCAGCGTGGAAGGTGCTGATGAGCAGCAAGGCGATCCTGCCGGTGCTGTGGGAACTGAACCCCAATCACCCGAATCTGCTGCCGTGCTTTTTTGAACAGTCGCGCGCGCCCACGCAGTTCGTGCGCAAGCCCATTTACTCGCGCGAAGGCGCGAACGTGGAGTTGCACACGGCGCGCGGTACCATCGCGCAAATCGGCAGCTATGGCGCCGAAGGTTACATCTATCAGGGCTACGCCCCGCTGCCGGATTTCGACGGCAACTACCCGGTGATTGGCAGCTGGATCGTCGGCGACGAAGCCGCCGGCATGGGCATCCGCGAAAATACGCAACAGATCACCACCAACACCAGCCGTTTTGTTCCCCATTATTTTTAATTCATCTTCTTCAAACCGAGGCCATCATGGATATTTTTCTGCAACTGGTTAGCGGCTTTCCCGCATTCATTTTGCATCTGGGCGCGTCGTTTGTGTTGCTTGCACTGTTTCTTGCCATCTACGTGCGCATTACGCCGTACCAGGAATTCAATCTGATCCGCGAAGGCAACATTGCCGCGTCCATCAGCCTCACTGGCGCGATGATCGGCTTTGTCATTCCACTTTCAAAAGCCGTTGCGCAGAGCGCGAACATTTACGACATGTTGACCTGGGCCGGCATTGCGCTTGTCGTGCAACTGCTGGTGTATGTAGTGGTACGGCTGATTATTCCCGGAATCTCCAAGGATATTCCCGACGGCAAGGTTGCTCAAGGCACGTTTCTCGGCGCGCTGTCGCTGGCTACGGGCTTACTGAATTCAGCTTGCATGACCTACTAGACGGCTTACCCCACTGGCCGCAGCACGCATCGAATGAATTTACGTAAGTATTTTCTCGGCGCGCTGTCGCTGGCCACGGGCCTACTGAATTCAGCGTGCATGACCTACTAGACGGCTTACCCCACTGGCTGCAGCACGCATCGAATGAATTTACATAAGTATTTAATTTTATTGAATAATTATAAATCGATATTCACGCTGTTTATGGTACTGGGCGTGTGCACGTTGACGCCAGCGCACGCGCAAACCGTTGCACCCTCCAGCTATCCCGCCAAGACTGTTCGCATTGTCATTCCCTTCGGTACTGGCGGTACCAATCTGATGGCACGCTGGCTGGCGCCGAAATTCTCCGAAGCCTTCGGCCAACAGTTCGTGGTCGACCCGCGTCCGGGCGCCGGCGGCAACATCGGCAACGAGTTGGTCGCAAAGTCCGCGCCCGACGGCTACACCCTGTCGATCGCGCCACCGGGTATTGTGTTCAGTCCGTTTCTTTACAAAAAAACCGGTTACGACCCGCTGAAGGATTTCACCTCGATTGCGTTGCTGGGCAGCGTGCCTAATGTGATGGCGGTGCACCCTTCGGTGCTGGCGCAGTCGCTGCAACAGGTGATCGCACTGGCCAAGCAGCAACCAAAGCGGCTGTCGTATGGCTCCGGCGGCATCGGCTCCACCAATCATCTGGCGATGGAAGCGCTGAAATCGATGACCCGATCCGACATCGTGCACGTGCCTTATAAGGGAGCGACGCTGGCGCTGGTGGATTTGATCAGTGGTCAGGTGGATATCGTGGTGGTTGCCCTGCCCAGTGTGTCGCAATACATCCAGCAAAGCAAAGTGCGCGGCATCGTCGTGTTAAGCCCCAAGCGCTCCGCATCGCTGCCCAACCTGCCCACGGCCGCTGAGGCCGGCCAACCGCAATTCGTGATGGAAAACTGGTACGGTTTTTACGGCCCCGCCGGCCTACCCCGCGAAATCGTCGAGCGACTGAACACCGAAGCCGTCAAGGCCATCAAGCAGCCCGATACACGCGAACGCCTTGGCAGTCAGGGCTTTGATCTGTTCCCCAGCAGCCCGCAGGAACTCGCCATGCTGATGAAAAGCGAATACATGCGCTTTGGCAAGATTGTCAAGGATGCGGGGATACAGCCGGAGTAACTGAGCCCAAGTGCAAAGCCTGGGTAGAATAAATGCTTCAACCATGTGATGGTGTCGCGGAATGGCGAATCAACCATCTGCGATCAGCTTAAGGAAATGCCCATGACGTACTCTGAATCAGCAAGAATGCAGTGGCTGGCGGTGGCGCTGGCCTGTCTTGGCGGCACCGCTGCAGCGCAAACCTATCCTGCCAAACAGGTACGCATCGTAGTACCGTTTGCGCCTGGTGGCGGCACAGATATTGCCGCGCGCGTGCTGGCGCAAAAACTCACCGAACGTACCGGACAAACTTTCTTGGTCGACAATCGCCCTGGCGCCAGCGGCATTATCGGCACAGAGCTGGTCGCGAAATCAGCGCCCGATGGCTACACGCTGCTGGTGGGCTCGCAAACGGTGATGGCGGTCGTGCCCGCGATGATGTACGGCAAGCTCAATTACGATACAGCACGTGATTTGGCGCCCGTAATACACATTATCGACACGCCCACGCTGATTGCCATACACCCTTCGCTGCCGGTGAAATCAATCAAGGATTTGATCGGGTTGGCCAAAGGGCGGCCCGGGCAGCTCACGTATGGCGGCGCATCCGGCGGCACGCCGCATTTATCAGGTGTGTTGTTCAGTCTGATGGCCAAAGTGGACATGCTGTTTGTGCCCTACAAGGGCGAAGGCCCCGCGATCGTGGATGCCATGGGTGGGCAGATTTCGATGGTGTTCTCCAATCTGGCAACCGTGTTGCCGATGGCGCAAAGCGGCAAACTGCGTCCGCTGGCTGTCACCAGCGCCAAGCGCGTTTCCAGTGCGCCTGAGATTCCCACCGTGGCGGAATCGGGGTTGCCGGACTACGTGGTGAATACCTGGTTCGGCCTTTTTACACCGTCAGCCACCCCGCGTGCGGTGATCACCAAGCTCAACGCCGATGCCGCGAGCGCGCTGAATACAGCCGATGCCAGGGACAAGCTGTTGACGCAAGGCATGTATGTGGTGGCAAATTCACCTGAGGATCTGGCGGCGTTGCTAAAAACCGAAGTGCCGCGCTGGGCAAGAGTGGTTAAAGAATCCGGGGTTAAACCGCAGTAAGCCCGTTCCAGACGTGAACGGCCAGAGACGCAGGGATATCGTAAGCATGTGTTTTTATTTATATTTTCAAATAGCAATCAGCTAACCACGTTTCCACATCTCCGGCAGTGCCGCCTTCAGGTAGTAAGCCATCGACACCAGCGTCAGAACCGCCGCCACGTAAATCAGCCATGTGCCGACCGCCTGCGGATCAAACGGGCCGAGCTTGTCGTGATACAGGAGCAGCGGTATCGCCACCATCTGCATTGCGGTTTTCACCTTGCCCAGAGCCGACACTGCGACGCTTTTCGATTGCCCGATCTGTGCCATCCACTCTCGCAGCGCCGACACGGTAATCTCGCGACCGATGATGATCAACGCAATCACCGCATCCACGCGATTAAGCTGCACCAGCACAATCAGCGCAGCGGCGACCATCAGCTTGTCTGCCACCGGATCGAGAAACGCACCAAACGCTGACATTTGATTGAACTTGCGCGCGATCCAGCCGTCGAGCCAATCGGTCAGAGCAGCTGCGACAAAAATCACCGTCGCCACCAGATTCTGATTCGCCGCCGAGACCCAGCTTTTCTCAAAATAAAAGATGCCGACGAACAGCGGAATCAGAATGATCCGCAGCCAGGTCAGCAAGTTGGGCAAATTCATGGGCATACGGGTGCGCATTGTGTTGCGCATGCTGGCCACGCGTCAACCAGAAACACAATCCGGCAAGGCCGGGTGTTGTATTTCGTCACTTGCCCTCGCGACGTGACGCCTCCCAAGACACTTGCCCGGTCTTGGCCACCATCACGCCTTTCATTCGCGAGCCATCCACCCGCCCGCTGAATTGCACGTTACCCACGCTGAAGGAAATTTCCTCACCGGCGAGTCTGCCGTTGGCAATCACAAACGTTTTATCCTTCATGCGAAGCGTGCCGGCCACGGTTTGATATTGCTGCTGCAAGGTCAACTCGCCGTCTGTGAGTATCCACGTACCTTCCACCTTGGCGGGCACGATCCACAGAAACGCCATGCACCAGGATTCGCAATCGCCCTTGAGTCGCTCAAATCGATCCGGCTTCCAGTCACCCATATCGAACGAATTTGACGTAACGCGCGTCCCCGGCTTTAGGTTCAGCAGCAGGGGGCGCAGTTTCAGATTCAGTTCGGGCAGCAAAAACAGCGTGATCAACGTTGCTCTGGACAAGTCCGTCTGAAAGATATCACCCTGCACAAAAGAGGTTTTCGCGGACAGGCCCTCTTGCGACGCGCGGCTGCGCGACAACTCAACCAGCTTTGCATTGAACTCAATACCCACCGCCGTAGCGCCTGCGCGTGCCGCGGCTATCACCACGCGCCCATCGCCTGAACCCAGATCGTAAAGCGTGTCCTGCGGGGTAAGTCTTGCGATTTCAAACATCTTCTCCATCACGCTTTTCGCTGTGGGCATCCACACCACGTCCTTGCCTGGGAGACCGACTTGCGGTGCACCGTCCTTTATCAACGGTGTTGGCTTCCCGCTGGGTTGTGCCCACGCCGTCGACAAGAAAAGCGCGCAAATGACAGCCACGGCTGACCTGTGCAACCGCCGGAAGGCAATCATGTAAGACTCCAAAGTTTGCGATTCGATCAACGCCGCGATCTGCTCGTCTGGATTTTTGTGAACGGAGTACGATCCAGAAATGTATCCACCTGTGATCTTTAAGTCAAACGCTGAACTGAGGTGTTGCCGGCTGCGCTGCATCCCGGCTTCAGCTTAGTGGTCACATGGTGCGAAGCTCAGTAAACCAATTGTGATAGCGTGAATCAACAGTAACCTTGCGATATTGGATGCCGAGAAATACAAACAGCATCTGTCCGCCGCCACGCGCATTCCAGTTTAGTGAAAGCGACTCCTTTGCATTAATTTGTTGTAAATTGTGAATCTTAGTTGGCGTCATAGGTGTTGCAGCGCGTTGTCCGGTGCCCGCTTTCCCAGTTGCCGCGGCACCCAACCCGGCGATACGTCCAAGCACCGTACTGGACACCAGCCCCGTGTCCTCCGAATAGTTAAAGTAAAAAATTCTGCTGACCATTTCTCTCGCCGTATACTGGCCCGGAATCAGATGGCGATGCATGTTCATCACCTGCCCTGTTTCGCAATTGATTCGCAGCCCCCCGAATGTGAACGTGATGCCGCTGGTGACGTGATAGGTCTCGAACGGCGGCGTGTCGATGGTGTTGGCCCAGTTCGATTTCGGCGGATTGATGTTGTCGGTGCGTCGGCTATCCCTCACCGTGCACAAAAAGTCGTTGGCGTTGGTCCCTTCGAGCTTTGCTGCTAGCTCTATGTTCGAATTTGCCACCACACGCGTCATCGCCTTGTTACCATACTCGGGGTGCAGCAGCGGCCGCACCTAGGCCTTGAATTCAACCAGCTGGCCCTTGTGTCGCACGCGTACGCTGGTGACGTGCAGTTCGCGGGATTGCCAGTGCTGACGACGACTACATCAAAGGCTCTCACGAATTTTACTTCGCCTGAACATGGACATTTGATTCCAGGGATGGCAGGGTATGATTGCGATTTGTGAAACGCCGTCTTTCGAGGGTAATTTTTCCTGACGAGTCATACGCCCCACACACGTGCAGGGCTATCGCGTGAAACCCTTGGGTGTGTTGGTCAGCGGCTCGCCACGCAGCTACTCGGATATTTTTTGCGCATTAGCCTACTGCATGGCCAGCGTGTCCGGCCAGCAAGGGGTAGTGGACTACCGTCTCGGCGCGGGCGGCGCGATGGGCGCAGCTAATATGGTGAAAACATTGTCTGCTGAGTGTGTGGCGAATATCAAGGCCGAACTGGTGAAATGGATTCGCGTGACGCGCCAAGCTAAAATTACACGGATATGGGGATGAGATTAAAGGTAAACTCGAGTTACACTATAAGTAATTGTTTTGGTAATTAGGGCGTTTCGTAACCAAAGTATCCTAGAGGATACCTATGGTTACCAGAGTGAAAACAAGCGGCGGACACACGGTTTTTAGCAGTGCGGCCAACTATTTGAGGGGTCGCAAGTGCTTTTTTTGCGGTTCTTTCA
>SYEN01000243.1 GCA_005800795.1 Burkholderiales bacterium
CTCGGTCGTCTCGGCATCGACGCCCTTGGCCGCCAGTCGCCGCGCGATCTCGGCCTTCGAGCGGCCCTGCCTGGACAGGCTGCGCGCCCGCGCCTCGGCATAGGCGGCATCGACGATCAGGCGCTTGCCCGATGAGGGCGCGGTGGCGCAGGCGCCCGTTGCCAGCGCGACACCCGCGCCCAAGGTGGTGCCGATGAATTTGCGACGTGACAACATGGTGATCTCCTCCGGTGAAACCGCGCGTTATGGGTACAATCAAGAGCACAGAAATTGCCGCCGGAATGTTAGCACTCCGGTAATCAAGCCGTTCACCCGATGGCTGCCCGGGAGGGTGCAATAATTTGGCGGAAGAGAGTGGGAGTCGGACCCACATAGAACTGTTAACAGCCCCTACCGGGTTTGAAGTCCGGCCGCCCCACCGGGAGCGATTCCCTTCCGTAATGGTGATTCCACATGCAGAGACGTCATTGTAAAGGGTAAGCCGCCGCTGCGCGAATCCGTGATACGAATCCGCCGCGTGAATTCACGTTAACCCAGTCGCGCGCGTACCTCGGCGGCAGCAGTTTTGCCGTCCGCTATCGCGTCGTCAAGCAGGCCGCCACAACCGCTACGAACCACGCCTGCTGCCCATACGCCGCGTGCGGCGGTTTCCAGCTTGGCATTGGTGACGACAAAACCGTAGGCGTCGCGCTGTATGACCTCCGGCAGATAACCGGCATTGGGTTCCAGGCCGACGTAGGCAAAGAGGCCCGCGCAAGCCACATCTTCACTGCGGCCATCGGCGTGTTTGAGCGACACGCCTTCCACCATCTGCCCTCCCTTGACGGCGGTGACCTCGGCATTGAAGGTCTTGATGATTTTTTCCTGCGCGTTTACCCGTTCCTGCAAATGCGCGGTGCCCGTGAACGCGCCAGCGCGATGCACCAGCCGCACGTCCTTGCAATATTGCGCCAGCACCAGTGCTTCTTGCAGCGCGGAATCGCCACCGCCCACCACCACGGCGGTTTCATTCTGATACATCGGGCCGTCGCAATCGGCGCACTGCGACACGCCCTTGCCTTCGTAATCCATTTCGCCTGGCACGCCCAGCCGCTTCAGGTGCGCGCCAGAAGCGACCACGATGGCGCGCGCGGCATACGTGCCACCGTCAGTGATAACTTTTTTGATGTCGCCCGCAGCATCAATGCTGTTCACCGGCTCGTTGATGCTGGTGACGCCCACATTGGCGGCAGCTTCAACCAGCGAAGAGGCGAACTCCGCGCCGCCCGCCATGTCGCTGCCCGTGGGTCGGGGTTCGAGTTCGTTGATGTTGATCACCAGCCCGCCGAAGAGCTGCGCTTCGATGGTGGCGACCTTGAGTCCCGCAACTGCGAGTTCACCAGCGGCGGTGAGTCCGGCTACACCTTCGCCTATTACAATGACGTCGTAGTTTGCTGCCATATCAAGTCCTTTTCTGTTCCAGAGTTATCTGCGGTAAAAATTGTTGGGCCGACGCTGTTGATTCGCCGGCTTATTGCTGGACGGCGCCAGTTGCGCCGGGCGGGGCGCAGCGAGCAACGGCTTGGACGGAATTTCCGCCGGTCCGAGGATAGGCACAAAATCGCGGCGCATCTTGCGCGTGTCGCCGATGCGCTGCGTCACCCCGAGCGTGTCCATGAATTCGAGAATTTCGATGGCGAGGCCGCGCCCCACGCCAGTCCAGTCGCGGTATTGCGCTGCAGTGAAAATACCGTTTGGCTGCGCCTGCGCTGTGGCTTGCGCGGTGGCAGCGAGTTTGGCCGTGGTGCCTTTGGTGTAAAAGCGGTCCGGCGTCACGCGATAGAGTTCGCCGCTCTTGGCTTTGCGGTAAAGGAAATCCTTGACGACAGCTTCCTTCAGTTTCAATTGCAGCGCTAGGTCTTTGATCTGCGGCGCGGCAAATCCGGCGGCTTCGAGCGCGGGCTTCAAAAGCTGCCACATTTTTTCATCCGCACTGTTGGCGGTGGTGCTGTGCGCGGGCAGGCGCGCAATGGAGCCGCTGGTTTCGATCTTGCGCGCGTCCGTCAGCGTGCGAAGTACGGCGCCAAAGGCATCGGCGGTAAGTTCCGGGCAGAGCTTTTTGCGCAGTGTTTCGGTTTCTTCACCGGCGGCCTGCGGATTGGCTTTGTGGAACGCGTCAAGCTGGGGTGCCACGCCGTCGAGAATTTGCTGGTAGCGCGCGCGCGGCAAACCCACCCGGGCTTCGCGCCCCAACAGCACGAGACTGGCTTTTTCAAAGAGTGCCGCAGCTTGTGCCGGCGGCATATTGAACAGCGTTTCAAAGCGCCATGGATCAACCGGCCTGCCGAGCTTGATCCATGCATCCAGCGTGGCCTGCGGTGTCGGCGCTTCCAACGCAGCGAGATCAGCCTCGCGCGCATCCTTGTTCTGCCGTTGCGCAGTGACAAACGGATCGAGCACCACGCCGCCGCCGAGGGTGCGCGTGGCCGATTGATCGCGCAGAATAAAACGGTCGCCGTGCAGCGCGCCCACCGGCTTGTCGAGCTGAATCTGTACCACGGCGGAGGTGCCCGGCGCGATGCTTTCGCCGCGCCGGATGGCGATACGCGCAGTGACATCGGCAGTGGCCAGATGCAGGTGTACCGGCGTCCAGTGTTTGAGCGGCTGCGTTTCACCCGCTAGCACGCTGACGCGCGCGGCGATGCGTTGCGCCGGATGGTGGATCGCCGGGGCCAACACCCAATCGCCGCGGCTCACCACCTCAAGATCAGTACCGGTGAGATTGAGCGCGCAGCGCTGCCCCGCGCTGGCCTGTTGCGCGGCCTTGCCCTGAATCTGGATGCCGCGCACCCGCACCTCATTGCCGGCGGGCGAAATCACCAGCTTTTCGCCGGGCACGACCTTGCCGTTGAACACCGTGCCGGTCACCACCGTGCCACTGCCCGCCACGGTGAACGCACGGTCGGCGGCGTAACGAAAGTGCTGATCGGCGCTGGCGCGTGATTGGGTGGATGCCGCCAGCGACTTCAGCATGTCGCGCAATTCAACAATGCCCGCGCCGCTGATGGCGGACACCGGCATCACTTTCGCGCCCGCCAGTGGCGTGTTGACGAGCAACGCCGACACCTGTTCGCCGACTTCCTGCACACGCGCGGCGTCCACCCGGTCGATCTTGGTGACCACCACGGCGCCGCGCGGCACATGCAACAGATTGAGGATGTTCAGATGTTCCAACGTTTGCGGC
>SYEN01000244.1 GCA_005800795.1 Burkholderiales bacterium
CCGAAGTCGCCATTCTTGGCGTGGGCAAAGCTGCGATGAAGCCGGTGTGGGATGAAAAGACCAAAACCTTCCAGCCGCGGTTGATGCTACCGCTGTCGCTATCGTACGATCACCGTGTGATCGACGGCGCGCAGGGTGCGCGCTTTGTGACGTTCCTGTCGCAAACGCTGGCGGATATCCGCCGGCTGGTGCTTTGATGGAAGCTGTTGTGATTTCGCCGCGCCCCATGGATTGATGTCAGCCTCGTCCAGTTCCCGCATCACGCCCGGCGCCCTCGGCATACTCGGCGGCACATTCGATCCGATTCATTTTGGCCACTTGCGTCTGGCGCAGGAAGTCGCGGACGCGCTGTCGTTAAGCGAAGTGCGATTTATTCCAGCGGGAACGCCACCGCATCGTGCCACGCCGCAAACCAGCGCGGTACATCGCGTGGCCATGGTGAAAGAGGCGATCGCGGACAATCCGCTGTTCGTACTGGATGAACGTGAAACGCGCCGCGAAGGTTTGTCATATTCCGTTGACACACTGGCGGCGCTGCGTGCGGAACAGGGTGCGGCAAGGCCACTGGTGCTTATCATGGGAGCGGATGCTTTCTTGGCGTTTCACCGCTGGCATCGCTGGCCGGACATTTTCTCGCTGGCGCATATTGCCGTCGCACACCGGCCCGGCGCGGCGTTGATGCAGATCAACGATGCCGCGCTGGCACAGGAATTCGCACGGCGACGCGCCGATAATGTCGAAGCGTTGTGGCAAGCGCCGGCCGGGCGCATTGCCGAGGTGCCGATCACCGCGCTGGACATTTCCGCTACGGCGATCCGCGCCGCGTTGCTATCGCGGCGCAGCGCACGCTATTTGACGCCCCCGGCAGTGCTGGCGTATATTGACTGTAACTATTTGTTTTATAAAGGAAAATTATAATAATGCGGCTGGACAAAATTACCCGCGCGGCGGTCGAAGCGCTGGAAGACATCAAGGCTCGCGACATACAAGTCTATGACGTGAAAAAGCGCACCGCGTATTTCGACCGCGTGATTGTCGCGACCGGCGAATCCAACCGCCAGTGCCGTGCACTTGCCAGCCACGTGCAGGAAGTGGTCAAGGGTGCGGGTGGCAAAATTTACGGTGTCGAAGGCGAAAAAACCGGCGAATGGCTGCTGGTGGACATCGGCGACACGGTGATACACATCATGCAGCCGGCGATTCGTGCTTACTACAATCTTGAAGAATTGTGGGCGCCGCCGCCCAAGCCTCAGAAAATTGTGAAGGCGTCAAAACCGGCGAAACCGGTGGCGGACGCACCCAGGGCAGCGCGCAAAAAAGCTGTCAAGCCAGCCACCTCGCGCTCCAAGACCAAACGCGTGGCCACCACGCGGTCCGGCGATTGAAACTGACCGTGATAGCTGTGGGGCACCGTCTGCCCGATTGGCTGGACAGCGGCTTTAATGAATACGCCCGGCGCATGCCGCGCGACATGGCTTTGACGCTGGCAGAACTCAAACCGGAAGCGCGGCGCGATGAACCGGGCAGCATCGCTGCTGCTCGCGTACTTGAAAAAGAAGCGCAGCGAATCGAAGCTACCGTGCCTGACGGGTCGGTAATGGTGGTGCTCGACGAAACCGGCAAGTCTGTGACTACCACTCAATTGGCGCAGCGTCTGGCGCGCTGGCGCGACGACGCGCGTGACGTGGCGTTCGTGATCGGCGGCGCAGATGGCACGGCGGCACGGCTGAAATCGGGCGCTGACTGGCTGTGGTCGCTGTCGCCGCTGACGCTGCCGCATGGCCTCGTACGCGTGGTGCTGGCGGAACAGATTTACCGCGCGGTTTCGATTCTCAACAATCACCCGTATCATCGGGCATAACCTGCTTCCTGGCTGTTATCAGAATGTCCATCAGTGATAAACGAATCTACCTCGCGTCACGCAGCCCCAGGCGGCGCGAACTGCTCAACCAGATCGGCATCGGACATGAGATGCTGCTGCTGCGCGAAAGCGCCAGCCGTGGCGCCGACGTCGACGAAACGCCTTACGACTACGAAGCGTCGCGCGACTACGCCCTGCGCGTGGCCATCGACAAGGCGCGTGCGGGCCTTTTCGCGATGTCGCGCCGCGCTGGTGTGTACAAACCCGTGCTCGCCGCCGACACCACGGTGGCGCTGGGCAATCGCATTTACGGCAAACCGCGCAACGTGGCCAACGCCGAGGAAATTCTGCTCGAGCTGTGCGGCCGCAAACACACCGTGATTACGGCCGTGGCGGTGGGGCTGGGTGAACGCATTGAAACACGCGTCAGCGTTTCCGCCGTGCACATGATGAAACAAACGCCCGAGGCGATCCGGCGTTACATCCAAAGCGGTGAACCCATGGACAAGGCTGGTGCCTACGCGGTGCAGGGGCGCGCAGCCGCCTTCATCGCACGCATCGACGGCAGCTACTCCGGTATCATGGGTTTGCCACTGGCGGAGACGGCGGAGTTGTTGGCGATGTTTGGGATTGAGATCTGATTCACCAACAGGCGCACGTAAAGTGTGAAAAGTGAAACGGCCCCTCGATTTCGGTTGCACTCGATTATGGGGATCGCGCCATCAGGTTTCACATCGTACGATCATGTTTCACGATAAAAAATGAGCGAAGAAATCCTCATCAATGTAACGCCGCAGGAAACCCGCGTCGCCGTCATTGAGAACGGGGTGATGCAGGAACTGCATGTTGAACGGACCTCCGCGCGCGGGTTGGTGGGTAATGTCTACATGGGCAAGGTGGTGCGTGTGTTGCCCGGCATGCAGTCAGCGTTTGTCGATATCGCCGGTGATCGGGCGGCATTTTTGCACGTGGCGGATATCTGGGGGCATCGCCACAGCCTATCCAGCGCCGGTGGTGGTACGGCTGGCACGAACGGCCCACCCATTGAGCAACTATTGCAGGAAGGCCAGCATTTGATGGTGCAGGTGGTCAAGGATCCGCTCGGCACCAAGGGAGCGCGCCTTTCCACGCAAATCAGCATCGCCGGGCGCTTTCTGGTGTATCTGCCGCAGGACGACGCCTACATCGGCATCTCGCAGCGCATTGAAGACGAGGAAGGCCGCGCGCAGCTGCGCGAAAAGCTGCAACGCCTGCTGCCGTGCGGTGAAAGAGATGGCGAGAAAGGCGGCTACATCATCCGCACCATGGCCGAGATGGCCTCAGAGGCTGAACTGGCTTCGGATCTCGCCTACCTGCGAAAAATCTGGTCGAGCATTCAGGCACTTGCACGTACCGCTGCGCCGCTGGCGATTCTGTATCAGGATTTGAATCTGGGTTTGCGAGTGCTGCGCGATTTTGTGGGCGAGGGCACCGCCGCCATCGTGGTGGACGCGCCCGAGGTGCACCGCGTGATGAAACAATTTGCGCGCGATTACACACCCGCCAGTGCGGAGCGCATCAACTGCTATCAGGGGGAACGACCGCTGTTTGACCTGTAGGGCGTGGAAACCGAAATCGAAAAGGCACTGGCACGGCGCGTCAATCTGAAATCCGTCGGGTATCTCATCATTGATCAGACCGAAGCGCTGACCACGGTGGATGTGAACACCGGCGGTTTTGTCGGGGTGCGCAGTTTCGACGACACCATTTTTAAGACCAATCTTGAAGCAGCGCAGGTCATTGCGCGCCAGTTGCGGTTGCGCAATCTCGGCTGAATTATCATCATCGACTTCATCGATATGGATACCGAGGAGCACCGCAATGCCGTACTCAACGAATTCCGCAAGGTGCTGGCGCGCGACCGCACGCGCATGACCATCAATGGTTTTACACAACTGGGATTGGTTGAAATGACCCGCAAGCGTACGCGCGAATCGCTGGCGCACGTGTTGTGCGAGCCCTGTCCGGTGTGTGCGGGCCGCGGCGAACTGAAAACCGCGCAAACGGTGTGTTACCAGATCCTGCGCGAGCTGATGCGGGAGGCGCGTCAGTTCGAGGCGAAAGAATTCCGCATCCTTGCCTCACAACAGGTGATCGATCTTTTTCTCGATGAGGAATCGCAGGGTCTGGCGATCCTCTCCGACGACATCGGCAAGCCCGTGTCGCTGCAGGTGGAAAGCCAGTACAACCAGGAACAGTTCGACATCGTGCTGATGTAATGTAGCTGCATTCCCCGCCGGAGGCATGGCCTTGGCAATTGATCCCAGCGATTCGCGCGATTTTCGCCGTTTTGATCCCCGCTCCACCGCACCGGTTCGCCGGCTGGCCGAGCAGGCTTTGTCGCGCACGGCGGGCGCACCGCTGGTAACGGGTAACCGCGTGCGTCTGCTGAAGGATGCCGCTGAAAACTATCCCGCGTGGCTGGCGGCCATCGCAGGCGCGCGGCGGGGCATCTTCTTCGAGAACTATATTTTCGAGAACGATGCCGTTGGTCAGCGCTTTGCCGACGCGCTGGCCGAACGCGCGCGTGCCGGCGTGCTGGTGCGCGTGATTTACGACTGGGTCGGCGGGCTGGGGCTTGCTTCGCACAAAGTGCTGGCGCGCGTGGAGCAAGCGGGCGGCGAAGTGCGCGCGTTCAACCCACCCGCTATCGGCAGCCCGTTCGGCTGGATGCAGCGCGATCACCGCAAGATGCTGGCGGTGGACGGGCGTGTGGCCCACGTGTCTGGCTTGTGCGTAAGCGCGCGCTGGGAAGGCGACCCCGCACTTAACGTCGCGCCGTGGCGCGACACGGGTATTGAGATCGAAGGCCCTGCGGTGGCGGATGTTGAGCACGCGTTCGCGCAGGTGTGGGCGGCAACCGGCAGGCCGCTGCCTGAGAGCGCATTTACGCCGGTTGATACCATGGCGCGCGCGGGCGATGTCACGCTACGGGTGTTGGCGAATCAGCCCAACTACGCAAGTCTTTACCGGCTCGACCAGTTGATCGCCACACTGGCTACGCGCACGCTGTGGTTGACAGACGCCTACTACGTCGGCATGCCACCCTATGTGCAGGCATTACGGGCGGCCGCCGCGGATGGCGTGGACGTGCGGCTGCTGGTGCCGGGAGTGAGCGACGTGCCGGCGGTGTCCGCGCTGTCGCGTGCCGGCTACCGCACGTTGCTGGAAGCAGGCATCCGCGTGTTCGAGTGGAACGGCCCGATGTTACACGCCAAGACTGCGGTGGCTGATGGCCGCTGGGCGCGCGTGGGCTCAACCAATCTGAATGTGGTGAGCTGGATCGGCAACTATGAACTCGACGTGGCCATCGAAGACGCGGACTTCGCCGCGCAGATGGAAACGGCTTACGAGGAAGATCTGTGCAACGCCACTGAAATCGTGCGCTTGCCACGCAATCGCGTGCGCCCGGCGGTAGCGGCGCCGCGCGTGCGGCGTGAGCGCCGCCGGCTACGCGGCAGCGCTTCGCGCGCGGCTGCAGGTGCATTGCGCATCGGAAACACGGTGGGCGCGGCGATTACCAATCACCGCGTGCTGGGGCCGGCTGAAGCGGGCATCACGGTGCTGGTGGCGCTGGCGGTGTTGTTGCTGGTGACCGTCGGGGTGTTGTGGCCGCTGGTGGTGGTGGCGCCGCTGGCACTGCTGGGGCTGTGGATTGCCGTGAGCCTTTTGGTGCAGGCCGCACGGCTCCGGCATCAGGGTGCGCGCGAGTCTGACGGCGTTGCGCGATACGAAACGCCACGTGACCGTGGTGAAAAGTCCCGGTAAAGCGCCGTCAGCTCAGAAGCCCTGACCGACCAGACGCTCCAGATACGCCACCGGCACCATCAGCACCAGTTGCAGCAGCAGCAAAGCCACCAGCGGCGATAGATCGACCATGCCCACGGGCGGCACGATGCGTTGTATCGGGCGCAGCAGCGGGTGCGTCAGCGTATTCACCAGGGGCGCCAGCGGGCTATGCGGATTGACCCAGGACAAAATCACCTGCACTACGATCATCACGATGGCGAAATACACCGCCAAGCGCAGCAGCGTTACCAGCGCCATCAACAGCATGAGGACGATGCCAGAGCCGCTGTCGAGCGCTGCGCCGCGTACCAGAAAAATCAACAGCGCTTCGAGCACCAATGTCAGCCACGCCAGCACCAGCGTCGCCAGATCGTAGCCCCACAGGCCGGGAATCACGCGCCGCGCCGGCAGCACCGCAAAATTGGTCAATGCCTGTGCAAATGACGATAGCGGATTGCGGCCCGCCACGCGGGTGACTTGCAACCAGAAGCGCAGCAGGAGCACACCGGCGAAAAATTCGCATACGCTCTGAATCAGGAATAGCAGTGCTTGGGTCAGCATGTAATATTCAATTAAAACAGATAGTTACAATTTCCAAGGCCAGCTATCCTCGAGCCTCGTCGCTGCCCAATTGATCACCCAGTTCACGCGAACGTTCGGCTGCGGCTTTAACGGCGCGTACGATGGCGGACTTGACCGCATCACTTTCCATCGTGGCCAGCG
>SYEN01000245.1 GCA_005800795.1 Burkholderiales bacterium
CGACCACGCCGTAGACCACGTGTGCACCCACATCTTCGAGGCGCTGCGCCCAGTTGATGTTGGCTTCCTCGTCAAAACGCGCCATCAGCTCAAGGATCACCGTCACTTCCTTGCCGCTGCGTGCGGCGGCGATCAGGTTTTCCATGAGCACGGATTCCGAGCCGGTGCGATACACAGTTTGTTTGATCGCCACCACGTTGGGATCGCGCGCGGCTTCCTCCAGAAACGTAATCACCGGCTGGAACGACTGGAACGGGTGATATAGCAAAACATCGCCTTCGTTGATGGCGGCAAACAGGCTGACAGCTTTTTCGACGCGTGCCGGCACCGCAGCCTTGAACAGCGGGAACTTCAGCTCCGGCCGATTGACATTGTCGGGTACA
Organism: Burkholderiales bacterium; assembly: GCA_005800795.1. Lineage (GTDB taxonomy): Bacteria > Pseudomonadota > Gammaproteobacteria > Burkholderiales > SG8-41 > UBA5216. Next base: position 384 of record SYEN01000245.1, read on the forward strand.
CTCATCAGCCGCACCAGATTCACCGGGCCATCGACGCGATACACGTCTTCCGGATCCAGCTGGCATTGCGCCATCAAAAAGTCGCAGATGCCCTGAGGGCAATCGGCGGAAATTTCCAGCCGCACCTCGTCGCCGAATTGCCGCTGCGGCAGTTCGCCGCGCAGCGCCGCGCGCAGATCCTGTACCTCTTCCTCGTCGACAAACAGATCGCTGTTACGCGTGACGCGGAACTGATAACTCGCCACCACGTTCATGCCCGCGAACAATGCCGACACATGCGCGTGCATGATCGAACTCAACAGCACAAAATCGTGGCGCTCTTCGCCGGGCGTGACACTTGCCGGCAGTTGAATCACACGCGGCAGCACACGTGGCGCGGGCACGATGGCGATGCCGGAATTGCGGCCGAACGCGTCCTTGCCCTGAAGTTCGACGGCAAAATTCAGGCTCTTGTTCAACACGCGCGGAAACGGGTGCGACACATCAAGCCCGATGGGCGTCAACACCGGCATCACTTCGCGCGTGAAGTAATCCCTGATCCAGGCCGCCTGTGCTTCGGTAAAGTCGGCTGGCTGTAAAAACCGTATGCCTTCTCGCGCCAGCGCAGGTGTAATGTCTTGGTTGAACAGCCGGTACTGCGCGTCGACCAGTTCGTGCGCTTCACGTGCCACCTGCCGGTAGACCTCTTTCACCGGCATGTGGTCCGGCCCGGATGCGGGCGTGCCTGCCTCCAGTTCAGCCTGCATACCTGCCATGCGAATCTCAAAAAACTCGTCGAGATTGCTGCTGACAATGCACAGAAAGCGCAGCCGTTCAAGCAGCGGCGTGGCGGCGTTTTCCGCCTGCGCCAGCACGCGGCGGTTAAACGCGAGCTGGCCCAGTTCGCGGTTGAGAAACAGTTCTTGCACCGGCGATGCCATGGCTTCCTGGGTGGCGGCGGCTATGTTCATGACAGCACGCACCGCGTGCCGCCTTGCGCGCTATGTTTTGGCCGGTGCAACGTAACCGGCGGCTGCATCCGCGCCCGCGCCGAAGAAGTGCTTATCCATTTGCTGAGCGAGGTATTCACGCGCTTTTTTATCCGCAAGACTTAGACGGTTTTCATTGACCAGCATTTTTTGCTGTTCGAGCCATTGCTTCCATGCTTCTTTGGAAACATTGTCGAAAATGCGCTGGCCCAGATCGCCCGGATACGGCGGGAAATCAAGGCCTTCGGCCTCGCGTCCTAATTTGATGCATTTGACGGTTCTTGCCATGCGCGACACCTTAGTCTAGGTTTTTGATATGACGAGATTATTACAACGAATGCCTCGCGCAGCGAATCCGGCTTTCGCAGCGCTAGGGAAGTGGCCGGGTAATTCTGTCGAACAGGGCTATGGTCACCGTCAAGGCGAATAACGATGTGCCGATAGTAATCCAGCGCGCATGGGTGATGTCGTCCTCCGAGGTCAGCGCGTCCACGCCAACCGCGAGCACCACGCCCAGAAACAGGCACATCAGCAGCGAGGCCGTCAGTGCCCCATGCTTTTTCAAATGAAGGTTCATGCGCTCGCGGCTATAGCTTCTTGGTTAAAACCACTGAGCGGCGCTGATAGTTATACATTTCGCGTTTTTGCGCGGGCAGTTCATTGACATCGACTTCAGCAAAACCGTGTTCGACAAACCAGTGCTCGGCGCGCGTGGTCAGCACAAACAGTTTTTTGAAGCGCTTGCGGCGCGCGCGCTGCTCCATTGCCTCCAGCATGCGCTCGCCGGCGTCGCGCCCGCGAAACTCCGGGTGCACCACCAGACACGCCAGTTCCGCCGCGTGTTCCTCTGCGAACGGGTATAACGCCGCGCAGCCGATAATCATGCCGTCGTGGTCAAGTACGGCAAAGCGGCTGATTTCCATTTCCAGCAGATCGCGCCCGCGCTTGACCAGCGTGCCGTCGGCTTCCAGCGGCTCGATCAGACTCAGAATGCCGCCGATGTCACCGATTTTCGCATCGCGCAGATTTTCCACCGGATCGGGCGCAATCATGGTGCCCACGCCCTGGTGCGTGAACAACTCCTGCAACAGCGCGCCATCGTAGTGGCGCGAAATCAGGTGCGCGCGCTTAACGCCCTGCTCACACGCACGCACTGCGCTGGGCAGATAAAACCGCGCGTCGCCGTCCAGAGAATTATCCTTTTTAATCAATAACTTACTGGCTTGCATCGGTGTCAGTTCGCGCAACAGGCTGCCGCGCGTGTTGGTGACGCCGGGCTTGTCCATCATGAAAATCAGCTTCTCGGCTTTCAATGCCACCGCCACCGCCTCGGCGACACTTTCCAGCGCGACGTTGAAAATTTCGCCGGTGGCCGAATACCCCAGCGGCGACAGCAATACCAGCTCGCCAAAGCGCAGCCGGTCTTCGATGGCCGCGACATCGATCTTGCGCACCTCGCCGGTGTGCTGCAAATCCACGCCGTCGAGGATGCCGATGGGTTTGGCGGTGACGAAATTACCGCTCGACACGCGAATGTCCGCGCCGGCCATCGGCGAATTCGGCAGGCCCATCGACAGCAGCGCTTCGATTTCGACGCGCAGCCGCCCGCTGGCCTCCTTGACGATGGCGAGCGTGGTGTCGTCGGTGACTCGCAGGCCGCGCACATAACTCGTGCGATGGCCGACTTCTTTGAGTTTGGCGTCGATTTGTGCGCGCGCGCCATGCACCACCACCAGCCGCACGCCCAGCGCCGCCAGCAGATTCAGATCGTGATTGAGGCCGACAAAGCGCGCCTCCGACATCACCTCGCCGCCAAAGGCAATGACAAACGTGCGCCCGCGAAAGGCGTGAATGTACGGCGCCGCCGCACGAAACCACTGCACAAATCTGTCAGGAACCGCGACTGCCATTGGCCAAATCCTGTTGCCGAATATCTGCGGGAGTGTACGCGCGATTGCGCGCCAAACCAAGGCTGCGCCGTGCGACACAAGACCCGGCAAAGTCAGCCGGGCAATTCCGTCACTACGCAATCCACACGCCGGTCATCCGCCGTCATGGGAATGTCATCAACGACTTGCAAAGCGAACGCCGCCGCCACCAACGCCGGCTTGGGTGTGCACTGAGCGATCAGCCGGTCATAGTAACCCGCGCCATAACCCAACCGGTCGCCGTTGGGAGTGAACGCTAACCCCGGAACTAAAATCCATTTAAAATCATATACTTGTAGTTTTTGTGTGCAATCAGGACGCGGTTCGAGGATGCCCCAGGGGCCGGGTTGAAGATCCCCCGCCAGGTCTTGCACCACGTGTACCGTGAGTGCGCGGGCTGCCTGGTCCACGCGCGGCAACAGCACCTGTTTGCCGTTGGCGAGCGCGTGTTCTATCAGCGCACGCGTGTCAAACTCGCTGCCGAAAGACATGTAAGCCAGCACGCTGGGCGTGGCGCGATAGCTGTCGAGTCGTAGCAGCCGCTGTGTGATGCGCATGCTGTATTCGGCGCGCACGGCGGGCGGCAATGCATCGCGGCGCGCCTTGACGGTGGCACGCAGCACGGCTTTGGCGTCTCGTATGGACTGGGACTCGGCGGGCGTCACGGCGGCATCCGTGCGCTGGGGTTCGTGCAAGTTTGAACTACTTGCCGCGTTCCAGCCACGCGTTGACGGCCACCACATCGGCTTCGGTGAGCCGGCCGACCGCAGCCTTGAGCCGCAGCGTGGACATGATGTAGTTGTATTTCGCCTGCGCCAGATCGCGCCGCGCAGAGAACAACTGCTGTTGCGCGTTCAGCACGTCCACCTGCGTACGCACGCCCACCTCGCGCCCCAGCCGCGTGGAATCGAGCGCGCTTTGCGACGAGGTGAGCGCAGCCTCCAGCGCGCGCACCTGCGCAATGCCGCTGGTGACGCCGAGATAGTTTTGCCGCGCCTGCAATTCCACGCCGCGCCGCGCGCTTTCCACGTCCTGCCGGGCTTTTTCTTCGCTGGCCGCCGCCTCGCGCACGCGCGACGTGACCAGCCCGCCCTGATAAATCGGCACGGCCAGTTGCAGGCCAATATTGCGGTTGTTGATATCGGTGCCGGGGCCGCCCAGCGTGCCCACGCCAGAGGCATTGCGCGTGACGCCGGCAAAGGCATCCAGCGTCGGGTAATGCGCGCCGCGGTTGCGCACGACTTCCTGCTGCGCCAGCGTCAGGCCCTGCTCGGCCGCGCGCACCTGCGGATTAGCACTGCGCGCTTCTTCCACCCATTTATCGAGCACCGCCGGTTCCGGCGGCACCAGTTGCAGCCGCGCGCTCAGGGGGGCGAGCACCGGCGTGTTCTTGCCGATGAGCAATTCGAGCGCGCGCTGTTTGACATCCAGATCGCTTTTGGCGGCGATCTCCTGGGAGGTCGCCAGATCAAAGCGCGCCTGCGCTTCGTGCGTATCGGTGATGGTGGCGGTGCCCACCTGAAAACTGATTTTCGCCTGCTGCAATTGCTCGGCGATGGCGGTTTTTTGCGCCCCGGCGAAGGCGACATTGTCGCGCGACAGCAGCACGTCCACATACGCCTGCGCGACGCGCGTGATGAGGTCTTGTGCAGCCTGCGCCAGTACGGCGTCGGCCTGATCCACCTGTGTGCGGCTTTGTGCCACGGCAACGGTATTTTGCCGACGGTACAACGGCTGTGACAACGACAAATTCAAGGCGTTGGAATTAAAGCGCGCGCTGTTGCCGGGGACTGTGGGATCGCGGAAGGTGACCTCGCGATCGTTGTATTGCGTGGACCCCGACAGCGAAATCGACGGCAATAACCCGCTGCGTGCCTGCGGCAGCTTTTCCTGCGTGGCTGTCCATGTAGCGCGTGCCGAGGCGTACACCGCATCGGCGCCCTGCGCCTGCTTGTAGACTTCGAGCAGATCGGCGCCGTGCGCCGCAATAGCCGAAGCACAGGCCGTCCACGCAAGCAATGCCGCCAACACGGACTTCATGGCACGGCTTGGCGTCACGACGCGGAGCTAAAAGGTGAACCGCGCGCGTTGCGGCGCGTTGCGCAACGCCGGGATGCAGGTTTCAAACAGGCTGACGGTGCCATAAACTCCGGCGACAGCGCAGGTGATTAAGCGCGCATCCATCACCGGCGCTTCGCCCACCACTGCAAACAGGCGTCCGCCGGGATTGAGGCTTTGCTGGAAAGCTTCCGCCAGCACCGGTGTAGAGCCGGTCAGCACAATCACGTCGTACGGACCGTGCCCGTGGTGTCCTTGCCAGCCGCGCGCGGCATCGCCGGTTTCCAATGTGACATTTGTCATGCCGTGACGTGCCAGGCGCTCTCCAGCCACCCGCGTAAATTCTTCAATTAAATCAATACTATAGACGTGTGCGCCTTGGCTGGCCAAAAGGGCTGTCAGGTAGCCGCTGCCGGTGCCGACTTCGAGAATGCGGTCGGTCGTGGCCACGCCCAGCTCTTGCAGCATGCGTGCCTCGAGTTTCGGCGAGAGCATTTTTTCGCCGTGGCCGATGGGGATTTCCAGATCGGCAAATGCGAGCTGCGCATAAGCCGGCGGCACGTAATCTTCGCGCTTGACCACGTGCAGCAGGTCAAGCACGCGGGTGTCGAGCACCTCCCACGGGCGAATCTGCTGCTCCACCATGTTGAAGCGGGCACGTTCGCGCGCGGCGTCAGTATCCATATTCATGATCGGTCGGCGAGGGGTTCGAGTCTTGGAGGGGCTTATAAGGTCTTAATAATAAACGGGAAATTTTGAATTCTGAAAATCCGCCCGCACGGCAAATTCGCTTGCAATTATCCCACAAATCCATTAGCGTAAGCGTACACGTTAGGGGTCCCCGGCAGGCTGTTTCGTGCCATGATCGGGGTGAGAAAGACCCTCGGAACCTGATGCGGGTAATGCCGCCGTAGGGAAGCGTGGCGCCACTCTCCAACCGGCGCCATTGCTCCCTTCATCGTTATTTGTTGAGGAGCCATCATGAATGCCAATCCGCAATTTCTGAACACCACTGCGCACGTCGATGAAGCGGCGGTGAAATCGCTGCCCAATTCGCGCAAAGTCTACATCGAAGGCTCGCGCCCGGATATTCGAGTGCCGATGCGCGAGATTTCGCAGTCGGATACGCCGGCGGCGATGGGTCATGAAAAGAATCCGCCGATATTTGTTTACGACACCTCCGGCCCGTATACCGACCCGAATGTGAAAATCGACATTCGCTCCGGCTTGGCGCCGTTGCGCCAGAAGTGGATCGAGGAACGCAACGACACAGTCGTCCTCGATGGCCCAAGCTCGCGTTACGGCCAAGAGCGCCTGGCCGATCCCAAGCTCGCCAGCCTGCGCTTTAACCTGCATCGCAAGC
>SYEN01000246.1 GCA_005800795.1 Burkholderiales bacterium
ATAGACTTTCTTCGGTTTATCTCACAAACACCTTCCACGAAGACAACCAACCCGTTCATTTAAAATTAATCGACCCAAATCTTGCTATTGATGTTAATTATCGCTTATATGCCTCACCCGAGGTACGTTATTGCCCTGCCGCCGTTTATGAAATCGTAGAGGAGCATGCTACTCTACGACTACAAATCAATGCACAAAATTGCATTCACTGCAAAACTTGCGATATCAAAGACCCGACACAGAATATCGTGTGGGTGACGCCCGAAGGCGGCGGCGGGCCGAATTATCCGAATATGTAGCGGCTGCGCTAAGTCCTAGCTGCCCAGCAACGCCTTCTTCAAGCCCGCCTCGGCGGGTTTGTCGCCCAGCAAGATGCGCAGCAACGCGGTGTAGAAATCGGCACCCGCTATCACCCCCTTGGCATCACCGTTCACCGTCACGCGCGTGCCCGTGCCCGTGCCCGGCAGATAATCCAGCAATATCACGTCGCCGCTTTTGGCGGTTGGCGTCTTTTTGAAAATGCCTTCGAACTCGCGTGTCTGCGGCTCCATTTTCGCCAATTGCTCGGGCGTGTGATTAGCCTTGAGACCGTCGTTCAACGCACCGAACAGTTGATCGGCGGTAATTTCACGCAACAGATGCAGCGCCATGCGCTTGGGACCGGTGTCGCTGAATATCGCGTCCGGCGCGGTGCGCTTTTGTTGCAAATACAGCGCGCTCACATACACCTTGAACACCACGCGCGTGCGCAGCCCCGCGCCATTCAGCACCAGTTCCGGGCCGGCATCGCCGACGCGCGCACTGGCGGTGATTTTGACACCTTCGATTTCCGCTGCCTGCGCGAGCCAGGCGGCCAGACAGAGAAATATCGTAAGTATTTGTTTTATAACGATATTTTTCATATCAATCAGAACAAACGGACACTGCCGTCGCCGCCCAGCATGGCATCACGCAGGCGGCCGTCTACCGGCTTGTTACCGATCCAGATGCGCAGCATCGCCCTGAAAAAATCTTCGCCCTTGATCACCAGTTTTTCTTCGCCGTTGATGTGGATATGCGTACCCGTCGCCGGCAGAAAACTCAGTGTGACCACCGCGCCCTTTTTAAGCACACCTACTTTGAGCATCATGTCGTTCAACTGTCGCAGCCGCGCTTCTATCAGCGCGAGTTCTATCGGAATGTGATTCGCCGCCAGCGCATTGTTCAGCGAAGCCACCAGTTCCCTGGCGGTGATTTCGTCTGCCAACACGAACATGGCGATGCGCTTGGCACCGGCGTCCTTGAAAATCGCTTCGGCCGCCGGCTGTTTTGCCGGCAAATACAGCGCGCCGACGTAGAGCTTGGCGAACGCGAGTTTGGTGCGCACGCCCGCGCCATTCAGGACCAGTGGCGTACCGCCCGGCAATGTAATGCGGTCGTCGACCCGCACGCCCTCAATGTCAGCCGCATGCACCGGTACGGCACAGCCCGCACACAATAACCATCCAACCAGAATCGCATAGACCCGTGCGAAATTCTTGCGCGCCATCACTCGCTCCTCCTGCCTTTACCCCGGTTGCTACAGCGCTTCAAACAACCCCGCCGCCCCCATGCCGGTGCCGATGCACATGGTAACCATGCCATATTTTTTCTTCGTTCGCTTCAAACCGTGCATTAAGGTTGCCACGCGGATGGCACCGGTTGCTCCCAGCGGATGCCCCAAGGCGATTGCGCCACCCAGCGGATTGATTTTCGAGGCATCCAGCCCCAGTTCCTTGATTACCGCCAACGACTGCGCGGCAAACGCTTCATTCAGTTCGATCCAGTCGAGTGCGTCATGCGTCAGCCCCGCTTGTTTCAGCACCTTGGGAATCGCCTTGATCGGGCCTATGCCCATGATGTCCGGCGGCACACCCGCCACCGCGTACCCCAGAAAGCGGCCCATCGGCATGGCGTTAAAACGTTTCATCGCGGCCTCGCTCATCAACACCACGGCGCCGGCGCCATCGGACATTTGCGAGCTGTTGCCGGCCGTCACACTGCCCTTTAGTGAAAACGCGGGCCGAAGACGCGCCAGTCCTTCCGGCGAGGTTTCCTTGCGCGGGCCCTCGTCGTTGTCGACGGCACGCGACTTCACCTTGATCTCACGGCTGACGAGATCGGGCGTTTTCTCATTTACCGTATAAGGTGCGATCTCGTCCCTGAAATCGCCGTTCTCGATGGCACGCAGCGCACGCCGATGGCTTTCGGCGGCAAACAGGTCCTGTTCGTCACGCGTAACTTTCCATTGCTCTGCAACGCGCTCGGCGGTAATGCCCATGCCGTAGGCGATACCGACGTTTTCATCCTTCTCGAAAATCGCCGGGCTGAATGAGGGCTTGTTGCCGCCCATAGGCACCATACTCATGCTCTCGGTGCCCGCCGCGATCATGACATCGGCCTCGCCCAGGCGTATGCGGTCCGCTGCCATCGCCACAGCCTGCACACCCGACGAGCAAAAGCGGTTTATGGTCAAGCCCGACACGGTATCCGGAAAGCCTGCGAGCAGCAGGCCGATGCGGGCGACGTTCATGCCCTGCTCGGCTTCGGGCATGGCGCAGCCGACAATCACATCGTCTATGGTGGTTAAATCCATGCCCGGACATTTGGCAACTGCGGCTTTCAACACATGCGCCAGCAGGTCGTCGGGACGCACGTTTTTCAACGCGCCACGCGGCGCCTTGCCCACCGGGCCGCGCATGGCTGAAACGATGTAGGCGTCTTGTACTTGTTTGGCCATGATGTTCTCCTGCTCAGTTTCTCAGCGGTCTGCCGGTTTTGAGCATATGCTCGATGCGCGCCTGGGTTTTTTCTGTAGCCAGCAGTTCCATAAAATGCTGGCGCTCCAGATCAAGAAACCATTGTTCATCGACCAGACTGCCAGCCTCGATATCACCACCGCACATCACGGTGGCGACCTTGCAACCGATCAGATGATCGTGTTCGGAGATGTGCCCGCCGGCCAGCATGTTTTCCAGTACGGTACGGATGGTGGCGATTTCACTTCGGCCCGCAGCCGGTATGGCGGTCTGACGCAGCGGTGGCCGATAACCTGCCGCCGCCAGGGCGCGCACTTCGGCTTTTGCAATTTCCAGCAACTCAAACCGGTTCATCACCACTTTGTCGGTAGCGCGCAGGTAGCCGATGTCCCGCGCGTGTTCAGCGCTGCGGCCCACGTCGGCCATCGCCACGGATTTGAAATACTTCTGGATGAAATACGAGATCGATCCACCTTTGGCATCCGCCACCGAGCGCATGGCAAATTCCTTGCAGCCGCCACCCGCAGGCAACAGGCCCACGCCGACCTCGACCAGGCCGATGTAACTCTCGTGCGTGGCGACCACACGATCACAATGCATCACGAACTCGCAGCCGCCGCCCAGCGCCAGGCCATCGACCGCGGCCACCGTGGGAACCATCGAGTATTTCAGCGCCTGCGTGGTGATCTGGAATTGCTCCACCAGATGTTCGACTTCAGCGAGCTTGCCTGCCATCAGTTGATCGGCCACGCCGATTTGCCGCGCGGCCTTAAGCGCCAGCGATTCGGCTTCCTTCTTGAACGACCGCAGCAGCTTGCCAAATCCGGAAGGCTTCGACGCCGGACGTGCGCCTCCCGCTGGTGTCTTTTTCAGATTTGCGCCGACCGAAAATGGCGGCTCGGTCTGCCAGATCACCAGCCCGGCATAGTCTTTCTCCGCAACCTCAATAGCCTGTTGCACGCCATCGAGCACGTCGTCACCAATGGCATGCATGCGACTCTTGAAACTGACAATGGCGATGTCGTCGCCGGTGTGCCAGCAGCGCACGCCGTCGGTTTCGAATATCGTTTCGCCATATTTGCGCTCTTCGCCCAGCAGTTTGTCGGGGAAGGGCTGACGCTTGTACACCGGCAGTGCAGAACGCGGCTGGTAACTATTGGCCGGCGGCACAAACGAGCCTTGCGGCGTATGCACACCCACGCGCGCGGCATCCGCTGCCCACGCAGGGAGTAGCGTAGGGGTCATGGCCTTGCCTGCCGCGATATCCTCGGCGATCCACTTCGCCACCTGTTGCCAGCCCGCCGACTGCCAGATTTCAAACGGCCCAGTGTCCCAACCGAAGCCCCAGCGAATGGCGAAGTCCAGATCACGCGCGTTGCTGGCGATGTCGGCCAGATGCGCCGCGCAATAATGAAATGCATCGCGGTACACAGCCCACAAGAACTGTGCTTGCGGATGGCTTGAGGCATGGAGTTGCGCGAAACGCTCGGTGACGTTTTTATTCTTGAGTATCTCGACCACGCCCTCGTCCGCCTTGCCATCCGAGGCGCGGTATTTTTGTTCTTTTAAATCAAGCACTTGAATATCGCGCCCGACCTTTTGATAGACACCGCGTTTGGTCTTTTGGCCGAGCGCGCCCTGGTCGATCAATCCTTTGAGCCAAGCCGGCACGGCGTAATATTTGTGCCACGGGTCGTCCGGCAACGTGTCCTTCATGGTGTTGACGACATGGGCGAAGGTATCAAGGCCCACCACGTCCGCAGTACGAAAAGTCGCGCTCTTGGGCCGTCCGATCAGCGAACCGGTCAGCGCATCCACGGTGTCGAAGCCGATACCCAATCGCTCGGCGTGGTAAATCGTCGCCAGCATGGAAAATACGCCGACGCGATTGGCGATGAAGTTAGGCGTGTCTTTGGCACGGATAACGCCTTTGCCAAGATTGGTGACCAGAAACTTTTCCAGATCGTCGAGGATATGCGCCTCGGTCTCCTTGCAGGCAATCAATTCGACCAGATGCATGTAGCGCGGCGGATTGAAAAAATGCACGCCACAGAAGCGATGGCGTAGCTCGGCAGGGAAGGCGCTCGCCAACTGGTTGATCGAAAGGCCAGAGGTGTTGCTGGCGAAGATCGTATGCTCGCCCAAATGAGGTGCGACCTTCTTGTAGAGGTCCGATTTCCAATCCATGCGCTCGGAAATCGCCTCGATCACCACATCGCATTCTTTCAGTAACTCAAGATGCTGATCGTAATTGGCCGGGCGAACCAATCCTGCGCGCGCCGGTGTGGCGAGCGGGCTGGGCTCCAGCTTGCGCAGATTATCCACCGCCTTAAGCACGTTGCCGTTGGGATCGCCCTCTATCGCGGGCAATTCAAACAGAATGACTTCCACATTGGCGTTGACGAGGTGCGCGGCGATTTGCGCGCCCATCACCCCTGCACCCAACACTGCGGCCTTGCGAACGAGAAAAGACTGGTTTTGCGGCATGTCGGCACCCGGCAGAAAATCCGTAGTCATTCTAGCACCGGGCTCGCATTTTGAAAGGCAAAAAAGAGGGCAAAAAAAAGCGGCCCGGTAGGCCGCTTTCCTGGAGGGACAGGTTCAACTAGAAGGTGTGCGAGTATTGGACGGAAATAATATCGGCCTTGGAACTGAAATGGCCCACCAGCCGGCCCGGCACACCGGTCACGGTATTGTTTACCGAACCATCTTTGACAAATTCATGCGCATAACCGATGTCCAACGTACCTTGCTTGAAGGGCTTGTACTGGACGCCAAATGCTACCCAAATCCGATCCTGATCCGGCAAGCGCGGCGAGCGATGCAGGTCATTGGTGGGCGTTTTGTCATACGCCAACCCCATGCGTATCTTGGTTCGGTCGTTCATTTTATAGTTCGCGCCCAGCCCCACACGCCACGTGTCGTCCCACTCAAACTGCAAGGTGGAAAACGTGGTTCCTGCCGCGCCACCGAGCGGGTTCGCCGGCAACACAAACGGCACGGCACTTGACGAGGCGCGGATCACATCCAGACGTTGCAAATTGCTCCACCCAGTCCATGTCAGGTCGGCCATCACGTCCCATCGCGGATTGGCCGCGTGCAGCACACTTAGCGAAGCGCTATTGGGGGTTTTTAGCGAAGCACTGGCGGCCACGCTATTGGCGGCATTGGCCGCCGGGCTGCTAAAAGCGACCGTGCCCCTCAGGTCATAATTGATGGCGGAACGATAGTGCAAACCGACACGCGTGGACTTCGACGGCTGAAAAGTAGCACCGACGTTGAACCCCCAACCCTTGTCGCTGGCCTTGAGCGTGGCAACACCTGCTGCACCGGCCGAGTTGGTGAGTTCCGCGTCAATCTTTTGGAAGCTCACGCCCGCACCGATTGAGAAAACGTCGTTAACCTTGTAAGCGATGGAGGGCTGCACATTGATGGTCTTGATCGCCGACTTCAGTGCGATTAACTGTCCCTGCCAAGCGGCATCAAAATTGGTGGTCAGCCCGAAGGGTACATTCAACGCCAGACCGGCCCGCAGCGACGGCGTAACATCCATGGCGAAAAAGCCATTGGGAATATACGCCCAGTCTCCGCCATCCCCGCCATTGGACAACCCCGGCGGTGTGCCAAAGCCACCTGTCGATCCGGTATTGTTAAATTTGAATGAAGGCCGCACCACATGCAACGCAGTAGTCGCATGTTTACCCCGCGGCAACGCCGTCATGCCTGCGGGGTTGGACCACAACACGCATCATCCGCCGCCGCCGCTCCGCCCGCAAAAGCATTCCCCGTGCCACTGCCGCTTTGCGTGCCGATGGCAAATCCCCCGGCGAACGCAACACCCGACGCCATTGCACCCAAATTACCCAGGGCCAGTGCTACACAAAAACGTAAGTTATTGTTTTTATTAGACATTTTAAACTCCTCCTTCAGTTGAGATGCCTCGATATCATTCTAAGCCTTAGGTACCTTAGCGTATTACCCTAAGCAAACACTACCTAAAAAAACTTCAACCGGGTTGCGCCGATACCACACGCGGCTGACGGTTTTCGTCCACCGCAACGTAGGTCAGTGTAGCTTCGGTCACCTTCACGCACAGCTCTTTGTCGGGACGGCGTTGCGCATACACTTCAACGTCAACCGTGATGGACGTGCGCCCGACTTTCACGACTTGGGCGTAAAAACTCACCAGATCGCCCACAAACACCGGCTGGCGAAACACGAACGAATTCACTGCCACCGTCGCCACGCGCCCTTGCGCCGCGCGCAGCGCCGGGATGCTGCCGGCCAGATCCAC
>SYEN01000247.1 GCA_005800795.1 Burkholderiales bacterium
GCGCTATCTGGCCGAGATGGAATCGCAGCTTGAGGCCGCGCGCTTCGCCGGCACGTTTCTGATTGTGCAATCGAGCGGCGGGCTGTTCGACGCCGCCGACGCGCGGCGCTCGTGCATACGCATGCTGGAGTCGGGGCCGGCTGCCGGTGTGATCGGCACACAGGCGTTGTGTGCAAGCATCGGCTTGCGTAACGCCATCGCCTTCGATATGGGCGGCACCACTGCCAAAGCCGGCGTGATCTACAACGGCGACGTGCTGATGACGGGCAATGCGCTGATCGGCGGTTATGCCACGGGCCTGCCGATCCAGATGCCGATGATCGATATCCAGGAAGTGGGCACGGGCGGGGGCAGTATCGCGCGCGTCGAGGTGGGTAATGCGCTGCGGGTGGGGCCGGAAAGCGCAGGCGCCGCGCCCGGCCCGGTGTGTTACGGCCTGGGCGGTACGGAGCCAACCATCACCGACGCCAATCTCGTGCTGGGGCGTTTGGGCGCTGAACGTTTTCTCGGTGGTGAAATGCGCCTGGACACCGAGGCTGCGCGACGCGCACTGAATGAAAAAATTGCCGTGCCGCTAGGCATGGATGTCATCGACGCCGCCGAAGGCATCCTGCGCATCGCCACCACCAAGATGGCGCATGTGGTGCGCTGGGTGACTACGGAGCGTGGGCTTGATGCTGCGGACTTCGCGCTGGTTGCCTATGGTGGCGCGGGGCCGTTGCATGCGGCTGCGGTGGCGCGCGAATTGCAGATCGGCACGGTGGTCATTCCGCGCGCGCCGGGGCACTTCTCGGCGTATGGCATGTTGGTCGCTGATTTGCGTCGTGATTTTGTCAGCACCTGGTTTACGCCGCTGGCCGAGGCGTCTTTTGACGAGATGGAAGCGCTGTATGCGGAAATGGAGGCACGGGGCCGCGACACAGTCACACGTGGCCAGGCCGCGCTTACCGGCACCTCGCGTCGGCGCGCCGCCGACATGCGTTACGTCGGGCAGGAGCACGCGGTGACTGTTGATCTGCCGCTTGAACTGTTTCAGTCGCAGGATCGTGATGGCATCAAGCGCCGCTTTGACGCCATGCATCACACCCGCTACGGTTTTTCGGTAGCGACCGAGAAGGCCGAGATTGTCAGCCTGCGCAGCGCGACGGTGGGCGAGATGCGCAAGCCGCCGTTCGAGCACATAGTGCAAGGAGGCCCGCAACCCATGCCGCACGCACAGCGGGGCATGCGCCCGGTGTATTTCGCGGGCACCGGCTTCGTCGATACGGCTGCATTTCAACGCAGTGCGTTGCAAGCCGGCAACCGCATCACCGGCCCGGCGCTAATTGAAGAACACGCTTCTACGACGGTGGTGCATCCCGGCGACAAACTTGAAGTCGATGCGTTTGGTGATCTGATTATCACAATCAACCGGAATTGATCATGGATGCCGTTGTAAAAAATACCGCCAGCCGCATCAACCCGGTGGTCACCGAAATCGTGCGCAACGGCCTCGTCGCTGTCACCGAGGAAATGAAAATCAACCTCATGCGCACCGCGTACAACATGATCATCTATGAGGCGCTCGACTTCACCGTCGGCATCTTCGACGCGGAAGGCAACACGGTGTCCATCGGGCTGGGGCTGCCGATGTTTATCCGCGGTATGAGCGATACGGTAAAAGCCAAGCTCGATCATTTCGGCGCAGACAAGATCGAGCCGGGTGACATTTTACTCACCAACGATGCTTACATCACCGGCTCGCATCTGAATCACATGACGTTTACCGCGCCGATTTTTGATGACGGCACACTGGTGGGATTCTCGTGTTGCATGGCGCATTGGCCCGATGTGGGCGGCACGCTGATGGAAGGCACAACGGATATTTTTTCCGAAGGCCTGCAATTGCCGATCGTCAAAATCCACCGCAAAGGCGAACCCAACGAGGAACTGATCGCCATCATTAAGAACAATGTGCGCCTGCCGGAGCGCGCGATGGGCGACTTTCGTGCGCAGATTGCCGCGGTGAAAACGGGGGAACGGCGTTTTCTCGATCTGATTCGCAAGTATGGCCGCGATGAAGTGCTGGGCGGCATCGCCGCGATCATGGATCAAAGTGAGGCGTTGGCGCGTGCCCGCGTGCGCGACATGCCCGATGGGGTATATGAGGCCGAGTCGTTTATGGACGACGACGGGGTGAACGTCGGCCAGCGCGTGCCGATCAAGGTGCGCGTGACCATCGCGGGTGAGCGCATGACCGTCGATCTGACTGACGTGTCGAAGCAGGTGCAGGGGTTTTATAACTCCGGCATTACTGCCGGTCGCTCGTGCTGCCAGGTCGCATTCAAGTGCCTCACCTCGGCGCTCGAGCTGCCGATCAACGATGGCGCATTTCGCGCGCTCGATATCATCCTGCCGCCGGGCCGTGTCGTGAGCGCGGAAAAACCCGCAGCAATGCGCATGTGGATGTGTTATCCGATGACCATTGTTGACACGATCTTCAAGGCGCTGGCGCCTGCGCTGCCGGAGCAGGTGATCGCCGGGCACCACGCCGACCTGGTGGTGGGCCGCATCAACGGCCGCCGCCCGAAGGACAACAGCTTTTACATTTATCTGGGCGGCCTCATTGGCGGCGGCTGGGGCGCCAAGTATGACAGCGACGGTCAAAACGCCACCATCGCCATGAACGATGGCGACACCCACAACGGCCCATCGGAGCAGGTCGAGGCCAAGTATCCGCTGCTGGTGGAGCGTTATTGTTTGCGACCCGATTCGGGTGGCGCGGGGCGTTTTCGCGGCGGGCTGGGAGCCGAGCAGGTGGTACAGGCGCGCCACCCGATTCGCTTCAGCTCGCAGATGGATCGCGTCAAATGCAAGCCGTGGGGACTGAATGGCGGGCTGTCGGGTTACGGTAATGGCGTGGCGTTGCATCGCTTCGGCAAGAGTGAAGAGGTGAGCTTCTTTAATGGCAAGGCGCTGAATCAGGTGCTGCAGGCGGGTGACGCCTACATTCTGCGTTCGGGCGGCGGCGGCGGTTACGGCTCTCCTCTGGAGCGCGAACTCAGCGCGTTGGAGCGCGATGTGCGTTGTGGCTATGTCACACGGGCTTCGGCCGAAACGGACTATGGCGTGGTGTTTCGTGAAACGACTTTGGAGATTGATCAAGCCGCCACGCAAGCGCGTCGCGCGCAAATGCGCGAACAAGGTTTGCCGCACGATCAGCCGATCGCTGAATCGCTGGTACCGCTCCCGTCCTCACAGGACCACCAACACAATACCGAACACGACAAGCTGACCGAAGAAGAGCGGGTGGCGTTTGCAATGCAATGCCGCTGCTGCAGTTGATAAAAAGTTGTTTAAAATCAATTACTTAAATATCATACCCAAGATGATGCCCTGTAGTACTCTGCCTGAAGCTGCCCCTTTTGCCGCTGGCTGGGCGCGCGTAACCCGTTCGGCAATTCCTGGCGCGTTGGCAGCGTGTCTGGCCTGCATTGCGCACGGCGTGCAAGCACAAACGCCTTCGACCGCTGCCGCGTTTCCCGTGAAACCGATACGTCTGGTCGCGCCATTCCCGCCGGGTGGCAGCGTCGACAACACCGCACGCCTGATCGTGCCGGGCATGAGCGAATCGCTCGGCCAAAACGTGGTGATCGACAATCGCAGCGGCGCGTCCGGCAACATAGGCATGGAATATGTGGCGCGCGCGCCGGCGGATGGCTACACGCTGCTGATTAATACCGTACCGACGGTGGCGAATCCGGCGTTGTTCAAGTTGAGCTTCGTGCCGGAGCGCGATTTTGCGCCCATTTCACTGTTGACGAATGGCCCCAACGTGCTGGTGGTACACCCCTCGCTGCCGGCACGCACCATCAAGGAGTTTGTCGCACTTGCGAAAGCACGGCCCGGCGAAATCAAATACACCTCGGCCGGCGCCGGCACGCTGCCGCATCTGGGCATGGGGCTGTTGCGCTACATGACCAAAACCAATCTGCTGCATGTCGCGTACAAGGGTGGCGGGCCTGCCCTGATCGCACTGATGGCGGGCGAATGCGACACGAGCATGTACACGCTGTTGTCGGTGTCGTCGCATCTGGCGTCAGGCCGGTTGCGCGCCATCGGCGTCTCGGGCAAAACTCGCTTTGCCTCGCTGCCCGACGTGCCCACGATTGCAGAGTCGGGCGTGCCGGGTTACGAATTCAATGCCTGGATGGGCGTACTTGCGCCGGCTGCAACACCACCGGCGATCATCCGTACGCTCAACGAACATGTCGCCAAAGCCACGCGCTCACCTGCAGTGGCAGAGCGCTTCGCGCGCGAAGGCGCCGATATCGTGGCGAGCACGCCCGAGGCTTTTCGCGCACGCATGGCAGCGGACACCGCGATGTGGGCGAAAGTGATCAAAGAGGTGAATTTGCGCGCCGAGTGATATCGCTAATAAAACTTATTTAAAATCACATACTTATAAAACCCACCGCAGGCATGGCGTGTTGCATGACACCTCGGCCTACTTTGCCAATCCCACATCGGTGAGCGCGCCTTTGATTTGCTGGTAGAGCGCATCGAGCTGCTTTTGCGTTTCAGCACGGCCCGCATAAAACGGGATGTAGTGGTTTTTGGTCGCGTATTCTTCCCAGGTCTTGCTTTCCAGCACGCGCTTGAACGCGCCATCCCAAAACGCAGCCTGCTCCGCCGTGATGCCTTTGGTGCCGAGCATGAAGCGGCTATTGTAAAACTCGACGTCGTAGCCTTGCTCCTTCCATGTGGGTATGTCTTTGAGCGCCCCGGTCCGGCGCTGCGCGGAAGCAATCCCAAGTATGCGCAACTTGCCAGCTTGAACATTGTTCCACGCTTGCGCGAAGGACATCGAGGACAAATCGACATGCCCACCAAGTAGTGCGGTCAATGCCTGCGTGTTACCTTGAAACTGCACCGTCTTGAGCCGCCTTGTATCAGCGCCCATCGCGCGAGCCACCAGCGCGGTATTGAGGTGGCCTGTGCCGCCGGGGCTGAATCCGATGGCGATGGAGAGCGACGCCGGATCGGCTTTCAATTTCGCCATCAAGTCACGCCCTGATTTCAGCGGCGAACCGGCCTCCACCACCATCGCCATGTCTTCGCTGAACAGCATCGCAAGCGACGTGTAGCTCTCGTGATTGGCCTTGGAACGCCCGAGAATGTGGTTGTTGAGCAGCGTCATCGTGGACAAATAAATGCGGTGCGGATCACCGGCGTGCTGATCGAGGTAAGTCGTCGACACATTGCCGCCCCCGCCCGGCTTGTTGACCGGCACCATCGCTACGTCGACGATTTTTTGCTCCGTCAGAACCCGTTGCAGCATACGTATGGTGGAATCAAGGGACGAACCCGCTGTCGACGGCGTGATGATTTCGACGGTTTTATCCGGCCGCCAGCCGCTTTGGGCGCGCGATACCGTCGATAAAGTCCATGGCGACGATAGCGCCGCGGCAGCAATCCCCAACGCTACTGCATGGCGGATGTGTGTTGACAATGCAATCATGACCCTCTCCTCGCTTTGGTTTTTTTGGCTCATCAAGGTTTTACTATGCCGCGTACTCTAATACAACCCAACAAGCAACGCGGCCTGCGTTGGTCAGATTTTCTCCCTGCAGCGCTTGCGATGCCAAACCGCCCGGTTGACCCCGACAGGGCGCGTGGATGGCTTCGGATTTGTGTAAGAATGGGATGTGAAATGCCTGCCCCTCCATTGACTCAGGCAGCAGGAGCACCCCATGAGCATCAACAACGGTCGCCAGTTTCTCGCCATTCCCGGCCCCACCAGCATTCCGGACGCAGTGATGCAGGCGATGACGCGGCCCGCCATCGACCTCTATACCGGGGAGATGATCAGTATCACGGAGAGCCTGTTGGCCGACCTGCCCAAAATTTTTCGTACCCGGGGCCGTGTCTACCTTTACGCCGCCAACGGTCATGGCGGCTGGGAAGCCGCGTTCACCAACGTGCTGTCGCGGGGTGACCGCGTGCTGGTGCTGGAAAGTGGCCGCTTCGCTGTCAACTGGGGCGACATGGCGCGCATGATGGGCGCCGAGATCGAGACCCTGTCACAGGATGTACGCAGGGCCGTGGACCCGGCCGCCGTCGAAGCTCACCTGAGAAAGGACACCGCGCACGCCATCAAGGCGATACTCGTCGTGCAGATCGACACAGCGTCGGGTGTCGTCAACGATCTGCCGGCTATTCGCAAAGCCATCGACAGCGCGGGGCACCCCGCCTTGCTGATGGTTGATGCCGTGGCGTCGCTGGGTTGCATGCCCTTCGAGATGGACGC
>SYEN01000248.1 GCA_005800795.1 Burkholderiales bacterium
CAGCTTCGCCGCCCCGCGCAGCCCCACGGCGTTGAGTTTCAGCAGCACCAGGTCTTCGATCAGCGACTCGGGCAAATCCGTTTTTTCGCGCATGGGAAATGCCAGGTTGTCGAACACCGACATATCGGTGAACAAACCATTCTGCTGAAACTGCATGCCGATCTTGCGGCGCAGTTCATACAGCTCGTCGTGGCCGAGTTTGTGCACGTCCTGCCCCATCACCTTGCACACGCCGCCGGTGGGTTGCAATTGCCCGCCAATCAACCGCAACAACGTTGATTTGCCGCAGCCGCTGCCGCCCATGATACCGGTCACCTGCCCGCGCGGAATGCGCATGTTCACGCTTTTAAAAATTTCGCGCGTGGGGTAGGCGAAGGCCAGGTCAGTGATTTCTACGATGTTTTCGGTGGTCATGTGTTCTAGGTGCGGTGACAACTGCACCACTTTCCTATCGCTGAAAAAATATCCCTGTCATTACCGCGCAGGCGGGAATCCATACGGCGTGCCAGATGGCACAGTGTTATGGATTCCCGCTTTCGCGGGAATGACAGTATGGGGTATTCGGCTACAAGTTTCTATCCTATTGCGGTTCACAACAAAGCGCGCGGCGCCCCTACTCCGCCTTCAACCCCGCCACCTGAATCACCTTGCGCCACTTAACAATCTCGTCCTGCAAAAACGCGCGGAACTGTTCCTGCGTATTGCCCACCGGCTCCGAGCCTTCCGCCAGCATGCGTTCCTTCAATTCCGGCGACTGCACGATTTTCACCACCGCGCTGTTTAGCCGAATCAAAATATCCGGTGACGTTTTGCCCGGCGCGGTCAACCCTGTCCACGCCACCGCCTCGAAGCCCTTGTAGCCGCTCTCATCCAGCGTCGGCACGTCCGGCAATGCGTGGGATCGTTTAAGACTCGTCATCGCCACCGGCCGCACGCGTTTGGTCTTGATCATAGCCATCGCCGCCAACACACCGTTCACCGACAGATCAATTTCGCCACTCGCCACCGCCAGCAGCGACGGCGCATTGCCTTTATACGGCACGTGCACGATTTTCACGCCGGCCATCGTAATGAACAACTCGCACGCCAGATGATTCGCCCCACTGCTGCCCGACGAACTGCAATTCATACCGCCGGGCCGCGCGCGTGCCAGCGCCGCGAGTTCCTTCACCGTGCGCGCCGGCACCGAGGGGTTCACCACCAGCACCTGCGGATTGATATTGAGCAACGTCACCGGCGCAAAATCACGCAGCGTGTCGTACGGCAGCCTGGGCAGATACGTCGGGTTCGTGGTGAAAGACGGCGGTGTCAGCAACAGCGTGTAACCATCCGGCGGTGACTTTGCGACGAGTTCAGTGCCAATCACCGTGCCGCCGCCCGGCCGGTTGTCGACAATCACCGGCACGCCCCACACCTCGGTCAGTTTTTGCCCGACGGCGCGCGCACTGATGTCATTGCTGCCACCGGGCGCGTAGGCGACAACAATGCGCAGCGCCTTCGCTGGATAGGGTTGCGCGTAGGCCAGCGTCGCCAACGTCAGCGCCATCGTGCACACGCCGTAGCGCACGCTCATCACGAAGAAATCTTTATCCACACCGGTTATCATAACCACAACTATACCCGACGGTTGCAAGCCCCAACATGAGCGACGAAAAAATTCTGGCGTTTCAACTTGACGTGCCCGTGCGCTGGGCCGACATGGATGTCAACGGCCACGTCAACAACGTGCGCTTTTTCACTTACTTCGAATGCGCACGGCTGGCGTGGCTGCAAGCGATCCGCGCGCGCGGCGAACGCAACGGTCAGGGTTCCGTCGTCGCCAGCGCCACGTGCAATTACAAACGGCCCATCCCCTATCCCGAAACCGTGCTGATCAATCTTTACGTCAGCTCGCCGGGCCGCTCCAGCTACACCACACACTACGATTTGCTGTCCGCTGCCGACAACAAAATCCAATACGGCAACGGCACAGCCGTGATGGTGTGGGTGGATCGCAACACCGGCAAATCGCAGCCGTTGCCGGATTACATGCGCGCAGTGTTCGATTCGGCGAATGCGACGGCCGCATAAAATAGTCAATTAAAACAAATACTTACGATAGAACCCTGAATTCCAAAACCGGAGCCGCGCCATGAGCACTCTCGAACGCGCCATCGTCATCGCTGCCACCGCCCACGCCGGCCAGACCGACAAAGCCGGCGCGCCTTACATCCTGCACCCGCTGCGCGTGATGCTGCGTTTGAGCAGCGAGGCCGAACGCATCACCGCCGTGCTGCACGATGTGGTGGAGGATTGCGAAGACTGGAGCTTCAAGCGGCTCCTGGGTGAAGGCTTCGCGCCCGAAATCGTCGAAGCGCTAAAGTCGGTGAGCAAAGTCGAAGGCGAATCGTACGAAGACTTCGTCAAACGCGCCGCGCAAAACCCCATCGGCCGCCGCGTAAAGTTTTCGGATTTGCACGACAACTGCGACTTATCGCGCATCAGCCAGCCGACGGCGAAGGATCACGAGCGCATTGCGCGGTACCGGCGGGCGATTGCTTATATTGAGTCGCTGAGGTAGCTGGCTTTCACCGGCGCACTGCAAATTAACTGCGCGCCAGAACGCTGTCTGCTACGTACGGGTTGGTTTGCCGCTCCTCACCAAAGGTGGACACCGGCCCGTGGCCGGGGACGAAGGTGATGTCATCGCCAAACGGCCACAGCTTTTGCGTGATCGCGCGAATCAGCGTGGCGTGGTCGCCGCGCGGGAAATCGGTACGGCCGATGGAGCCGGCAAACAGCACGTCACCCACGAAGGCGATGCGTTGTTCGATGCTGACAAACACCACATGCCCCGGTGTATGGCCGGGACAATGGCGCACTTGCAGTTCAGTATTGCCGACCGTGACGGTGTCGCCATCTTCGAGCCAGCGATCGGGTGTGAATTCCTGCGACGGTGAAAACCCGTGGCGCGCCGACGACGCCGCCAGTTGCGCGATCCAGAACGCGTCTTCGCGCTGTGGGCCTTCGATCGGCACGCCGGTGCGTGCACGCAGGGCGTCCGCACCACCGCAGTGGTCGAGATGGCCATGCGTGAGAAGAATTTTCTCGAGCGTGGCGCCGCTATCGGCAAGCGCTTTCAGGATTTGATCGAGATCGCCGCCCGGATCGACCACGCCGGCCTTGCCCGTGGCCTCATCGAAGATGATCGAGCAGTTTTGCTGGAAGGGCGTTACAGGAAGAATGGAGACTTTCACGAGAACCTGTCTGGTGGAGACAAAACACCTATTGTTATTTTTTTATGACGAAGCGACAAGCGAAAGCCAACGTTCGCATCAATGGCCGGCGCGCCATTTGTCAGCCTGCGCCCAAAAACAGCAACCCATACCTTGCGTTCGATTCAGCTTGCATCCCAATAACCGCGCCAGACGAATCGTAGGCAGGGCCAGCTTCACGACAATTTCTGACGCAACAGTCCGGATTCATGGACGACACTGGCGTTTCATGCCTCACCCGCGTAACCTTGTCCCCGCAGCAAAGATTCTTTGACGGAAGTCATACTGTAACTATCTGTTTTAATTGACTTTTTGGAGAAATCATGAGCGAAAACCCGCAGGCTGTCGCGCAATATTCCGAAGAAGAAAAGAAATGGGCGATGATTTGCCACCTTGCCGCGCTGGCGGGCTTCGTGATCCCGTTCGGCAATTTGCTGGGGCCTCTGGTGGTGTGGCTGATCAAAAAGGACACCATGCCGCTGGTGGACCGTCACGGCAAGGAGTCGCTGAATTTTCAGATTACGGTGGCTATCGCGGCGGTGATTGCCGCAACGCTGATTATTGTGCTGATCGGGTTTGTGCTGCTGCCCATCGTCGCCATCGCCGCGCTGGTGCTGACCATCATGGCGTCGGTCAAAGTCTCCAACGGCGAACTCGATTACAAATACCCGTTCGCCTTCAGGCTGTTGAAGTAGCCCGGCGCGGCAAGCGCACCACGGCCCAGCCGCTGGCCGTGGAGTCGCCGCGCTGATCGACAGCTTCGATTTCCAGTTTTAGCGTGCCGGCCGCATCATCCTTGGCGATGACCTTGCCACGGCAGGTCGTCAAATCGCCGATCATGTTGAATCGCCGCACTTCGCAATACAACTCTTTCAAAAAGCCCTCATCGCCGACCCAGTTGGTGAGCATGGTGGCGATCCACGCCACGCGCTCAGGGCCGTAGTCGTAGGCTTCCGGCACGCCGACGGAGCGCGCAAGCGGGCTGTCCCAGTGCACGGCCTCCGGCGGCTCGGGGATGTTATAGCTGTTGGGAATACCGGCCGCCGGATGCCGCCGCAGATAGTCAAACCAGTAGCCGTGCGCCTTGATGTACAGCCCGCCCCACGCCTGCTCGAACGCCACGGCTATCGTCGCGGTGTACGGCCCGCGAATGATCGACGGTATCGCATCGCCGACTTTTACATCGTCAAAATACGGCGTGTCGCTGCCCCGGCATTTTTCTTCAGCATACCGTGTGGCGATTTCCTCAATGCGTTCGCGCGTGTATTTTTCGGCGAGTTCCAGCTTTTTGTATTTGCCTTTCTCTTTGGCCGCCACACGCTCGACGCGCATGCCCCACGAATCCGCCTGCGCCAGCTCACGCCCGTCGCCGTTCAGGTAACGGATCAGTGAAATCTGCTTGAACATGCGCCCGGCAAACCGGCTGGGCAGCTCGTCGAGTCCGGTGAACGTGATTTCCGGCGTGATGCGCTCACCCACCTTGATCGGCTCATGCCAGCGCCAGTGCGAACCCGCAAAAAACGAATGCACGCCCGGCAAGCCGCCGCGATAGCCTATCGAGATGCGGCTGTAGGCATACAACTGGCACGGCGGCGCCAGCAGGCTTTGATGACGCGAGGCTCGGGCATAGGCTTCATCGACAAACAGCCGGTTGCGGTCGCCGGTGGCCTGCGCCCACTGCCGCACGGAATCGCGCGTGACTTCCGTCAGGTAAGGCGGCTCGTTAATGGTGACAATCTGCCCGATCTTGGCGCGGATGCGAGCGAGTTCTTCTGCAGTGGCAGTGCCGTGAGTGGCCATGGAGTTATTTTTGCAACCTATTGTTTTATGAGGGAAATTACTTTTTCACGCACAAGCCGCTCAATCTCGGCTTCATTCAATCCGATTAAACCACCCAGCACCTCGCGCGTATGTTCGCCCAGCAAAGGCGGCGCCTCGTAGCGGCCCGCTTCATATTTGCCTTCAAAACGCAACGGGCTACCGACCACTTTGACTTTGCCTGCCGACGGGTGATCGATCTCTTTCACAAAGCCACGCTCGCGCACGATGGGCTGGTTGAGCGCCTCGCCCATGTTGTTCACCGGGCCGTGCGGCACATCGGCGGCGTCGAGTATCTGCTGCCACTCGGCAACGGTTCTGGTCAGCATGATGGCGGTGATTTGGCGTTCGAGCTCAACACGGTTCTGGTGACGATCTTTAACCGTGCGAAACCGCGTGTCCATGATCAAGTCGTCACGCCCGATCGCTCGGCAGAACTTGCGCCAGAATTCGCCCACGTGCAGCGCCAGCACGATGTGTCCATCCTTCACCGGCATCAGGCCGTACGGCACGATGTTGTGATGGTTGTTGCCCATGCGGCCGGGGCTTTCGCCGGTAACCAGATAAATTTCTGCCAGGTATCCAAGCAGCCCCATCAGCCCTTCGAGCAAGCTCAGATCGACATGCGAGCCTTCGCCGGTGACGTGCTTTTCATTCAGCGCCGCCATCACACCGAGCGCCGCCCACAAACCGCCGCCAATATCACCCAGCGGCAGCCCCAGTTTGGTGGGCGTGCCGTCGGCGTAACCGTTGATGCTCATCACGCCGCTCAAGGCCTGTGTCACCAGATCGAACGAGGGTTTGCCGCTCATCGAGCCCTTCGCACCGAAACCGCTGATCGAACACACGATGATGTCTGGCTTTAACGCTTTTAACTTATCGTAACCCAGGCCCAACCTGTCCATCACACCAGGACGGAAATTTTCCAGCACCACGTCGCAGTGCAACGCGAGTTTCAGCAATATGTCGCGCCCGGCCTCAGTGCGTGCATCCAGCGCTACACTCGATTTGTTGCGATTGATCGACAGAAAGTAATGGCTCTCGCCACCGACGAACGGCGGGATCGTGCGGGTTTGATCGCCACCGCCGAGTTCCTCGACCTTGATCACCTCCGCACCCAGATCGGCGAGAATCAGCGAACAAAACGGCCCCGCCAGCACACGCGACAAATCAAGCACGCGCACGCCATCCAGCGGGCCGCGGCGCGATCGTGGTGCTTGGGCGGGCGGCGTTTTTTCCTGGCTCATGAAGGGAATTGTGAATGAACAACCAGCAAGTCAATATTCTACCTGCGCGCCTCTTGGCGTGCCTAACATAATGAACCACATGCCGGAACGCACAAGTACGTCATATATAATTCGCCGCACGAAAAACGGCTTAGTCTCATGACTCACCCTTTCATGCTTCGCACCTCAATCTGCAGTGTGCTGTTGGCCACCGTCGCCACTGTCAGCGTTATCCCGGCGCATGCGCAAACCCGGCTGCCAGACTATCCGCAGCGCGCGCTGCGGCTGGTCAATCCCTTTACGCCCGGCGGCACTACCGATCTGGTGGCGCGCATCATCGGCCCGCGTCTGACGGAGGCTTGGGGCCAGCAGGTCATTATCGACAACCGGCCCGGCGCGGGCACCAATATCGGCAATGAAATTGTCGCGCGCGCGCAGCCGGATGGCTACACGCTGCTGGTGAATTCGGCGGCTATTTCCACTTTGCTGGGGTTTTATTCGAAGCTCTCCTACGACCCGGTGAAAGATCTGGCCCCCATCGTCAGCGTCGGCGAAGCGCCGTTGGTGTTGGCGGTGCATCCTGGCATGGAAATCCGCAGCGTACGCGACATGATCGATTACGCACGCGCCAAGCCAAAGCTGTTGACCATTTCGTCGTCGGGTACCGGCTCGTCCACGCACCTGGCGATCGAACTGTTCAAGTCGCTGGCCAAGGTGGACGCCACCCATGTTCCATACAAAGGCGGCGGCCCTGCGGTGGTGGCCACCGTTAGCGGCGAAATCAACGCCATCATCAATTCGCCCGCCGTGGTGTTGCCGCACGTTAAAACCGGACGGCTGCGCGGCCTGGCCGTCACCAGCCCCAAGCGCAGCGAAATCGCGCCCGAGCTGCCGCCAATGGCCGAGGCCGGCAACCTGCCGGGCTACGAAGTGCAAGGGTGGTATGCCGTGTTCGCGCCCAGCGGCACGCCCCGGCGCATCATTCAAGCCATCAACAGCGAGCTGGATCAATACGGCAAATCAGCAGAAGGCCGCGCCAAGCTGCTGTCCATTGGATTGACGGCCACCGGCGGGCCGGTGGATGCCTTCGCTGACTACTACCGGCGTGAAACCGAACGCTGGGTGCGCGTGATACGCAGCGTCGGCATCAAGGGTGACTGAAGCGGAGTAACCATGACCCATGCGTTTGATCAAGACTTGGCACCGGTGCGCGAACTCGACGCCGCCGGTGTGCGCAGCGAAACACCCTGTGGCGAAGGCTCAATGGTGTGGCGCAGCTGGGGCGATGGCCATGCAACCGCGCTGGTGATGTTGCACGGCGGCGCGGGTTCGTGGCAACACTGGGTGCGTACGATCCCTGAGTTCAGCACGCGCTATCGCGTACTCGCGCCTGATCTGCCGGGGCTGGGCGAATCGGCCGACCCGCCCGCGCCGGCAGACATGCCCACGGTGGCGGGCGTGGTTGCGGCGGGCATCGACGCTTTGCTGGGGCCTCAGGCCGCTTACCACATCGTCGGCTTTTCATTCGGCGCTTCCGTGGGCGGGCACCTGGCGCTGCAACATGGCGCACGCGTGCAGTCGCTGAACCTGCTGGGTGCAGGCGGGCTGGTCAAGCCCAACCCGCCGATCACGCTGGAGCGCGTGCGCGGCAAGAGCGGCGACGAGTTGCGGGAAACGCATCGCACCAACCTCGGCCGCAGCATGATCGCCGACCTGTCGCGCATCGATGCGCTGGCGCTCGCCATTCAGGATTGGAACGCCAGCCGTTCGCGCCTGAACACCCCTGCGCTGATCGGATTGCGCCCGCTGGCAGTGTCACTGCCCCAGCTGCGCATCCCGGTAAACGCGATCTGGGGCGAACGCGACCAAATCGCCTATTACACGCTTGAAGACCGCATCGCTGCGCTGCGCGTACTGCGGCCTGGCATTGAGCCGCATGTGATCCCCAGCGCGGGGCACTGGGCGGCTTACGAAGCGCCTGAGGCGTTTAATGCGGCGCTGGAAGGCTATCTGTGCCGATAAAAACGGCTATTTGAAGAACCGCTCTTGCCGATCCTGTCGCAGCATCCGTCAATGGGACCCCAAGGAAGATACTACGTAAGTATCTGTTTTAATTGGTATATTTTATCTCTTGCAACACCTGCGCCTTCACCTCGGCCTTATCAATCTTCCCCGTATTGTTAATCGGGAGCCGCTCACGCTGAATTTTCCAGCGGCTGGGCACGGCAAACGACGCAACCTCGGCACGTAACCCCGCCTGCAACGCCTCCGGCGTAAGCGCCGCGTCGCTGACCACAACCGCCATCACCTCTTCGCCCAGGTCGGCGTGCGGCACGCCGATCACCGCCGCCTCAATCACGCTGGGCACCGCTATCAGCACGCGTTCATCAAGACGGCCCAAATCGCCAGTGTGCGGCCAACCTTCGGCATCAATCGGCGATTCATCGGCGCCGTAGTAGCCGCTCATCTGCGTGGGCGTGCGCACCAGCACTTCGCCCTCCGTTGCATCAGGCCAACCGTCGCGCGGCAATATTTTTACCTCTGCACGCGGCAGCGGACGACCACACGAGCCGGGACGCTGGCCCCTTGGGAGTCGTGTCTGTCGTCATGGTTTGGACTGTGGGCAAAAGCCGCGCGGGTGGTTGCAGGTTTGGTGTAATGTTGAAAGTGCGGCGGGTTCACGGTAAACATGATCCGCAAGCACCGGCTTCATTCACAATAGCGTAGCATGAATTTCAACACCTTCTGGAACAGCCCATGTCCACCCAACCCGCACAACACGCGCCAGCAGCAGAAAAACTTTGGGACTACGAAGCCGTACAGCCGGGGCAGGCCGGCGCTGCCACTGTGGTCACGCTGACACCGGAGAACATCGCGGACTATGCCCATGTCGCGCAGAATCCCGATCCGCGTTTTCGCGCAACAGCGAAGAACGCGGAATTCGGCGGCGCGCTGGCTGCGATGCCGACGATGATTCTCACCTACTCACCGTTGATGCGGCCCGAGATCGCCGCGCATCAGGGTTTTGTTGCGCTCGAAGACTCCACAACGGCGCGCCGCCAGACGCCGTTTGCCAAGTGCGAGGTGTGCTGGTTCAAACCGGTACTGGCGGGCGACACACTGACCAGCAGCCGCGGTGTTCTGGAAAAATACGAACGGCGCGGCAGCCGCTTCGTCACCTTTCGTATCGAGGCCACGAATCAGCGCGGCGAAGCCGTGGCACGCTACGACTACACCTGCATTTTTTCATATGCCAAGGGTCAGCAAAGCGTGCCCTCCGATGCACAGACAGCCAAGCCCCCGGCGGCACCCGTCGAAGCGACTGTCACGACGCCCGTGACGCCTCGCGTTCTGACGTACGATACCACTCACATCGGCGACGCGTTGGCGCCGTTGTCGATAACCGAAAGCGTGCAAGTGATGCTGCGTAAAAACGATTTGCGGCTGGCAGGCAAGCACCGGCCGAGCAATATTCACACCGACGAGGAATTCGCCCGGCAGAATATTTTCGGCGGCATGGTCAATTCCGGCCCGGCCACACTGTCCTACGTCGACCAGATGCTACTGCAATCGTTTCCATTGCGTTCCTTCTACGGCGGCGGCCGGCTGCTGATGCGCGCCATCACGCCGTTTCGCTCAGGCGACACGGTAACCTTCACCGGCGCAGTCACGGGCAAGCGCGTCGAGGCCGGGAAAAAATTCGTCGATTGTCGCGTACGCGGCCACAATCAGCGCGGCGAACTGGTGTGCCTGAGCGATGCCATGATGGCGATGTCCGGATAATTTCCCGTAAAATCCGCCGTCTTCTTCCCAACGTCTGAACAAAAATAATGACCACGCTCACCGCCGCCGCCAGCACTGACCATTACGCCGACATTAACGGCATCAAACTGCATTACCTCGATTACGGCTCTGCCGGGCGCCGCCAGATGCTGTGCCTGCACGGTGGCGCGGCACATGCGCACTGGTATGACTACGTCGCTGCGAGCTTTACGCCCGATCATCACGTGCGCTCACTGGATTTGCGTGGCCATGGCGACAGCGCGTGGGCCGAACAGCACACCTATGCGTGGAAGGTTTACAGCGACGATATCCATGCGGTTGAGGAAAAACTTAATCTGCGCAACTACGTGCTGATTGGCCATTCGATGGGCGGCATGGTGTCGCTGGTGCATGCCGCCACGCATCCTGAGCGCATCGGCGCGCTGGTGATCGTCGACAGCGTGATGCTGATGCCGATGGAGCGCGTCGACCGCATGCAGGCATTCGGCGAAAAGCCGCCGACGACTTATGCCGCGCGGGAAGAGTTGATCGCACGTTACCGGCTCGAAGGCGGCGAAAAGCCACTGGCAGCACCCGAAGTGCTGCAGCGCATGGCGTTCCACAGCAGCAAACAGGAACCCGGCGGGCGCTGGCGCCACAAGGCCGACCGCAAGGTGTATGCAAATTTTCAGCAGATCGCGGGTATGCCGATGTGGAGCAAAATCAAGGTGCCGGCACTGGTGATACGCGGCGGCGCACACAGCCCGCGTTTCACGCCCGATGTGATGAAAGAGATCCACACAATGGCGCCGCAGGTGCAGGTGGCGACGGTCACCGATTCGGATCACCACGTGACGCTCGACAATCCGCACGGATTTGTTGAAGTGGTGCAGAAGTTCCTGCGGGGCGTGACGTTGTAACTATCTGTTTTAATTGCTATTTTTAGTCACCCAGGAAGGGCGAAATGAATCCCGTCATAGCCATCGTTGCCCAGGGCGCCATGGGCGCCGGCGTGGGCGCGCGTCTGGTTCAGCGCGGCCTGCGCGTTGTCACCTCGCTCGCCGGGCGCAGCGACGCCAGCGCGCAGCGCGCGAAAGCCGCCGGCATGATTGCGGTGTCCGATGCCGCGTGCGCGCAGGTGGATTTTTTT
Source organism: Burkholderiales bacterium (assembly GCA_005800795.1). Lineage (GTDB taxonomy): Bacteria > Pseudomonadota > Gammaproteobacteria > Burkholderiales > SG8-41 > UBA5216. The sequence continues at coordinate 11,211 of SYEN01000248.1, forward strand.
CTGTCGATCTGTCCGCCGAGCGACGCGCTGGCGCTGGCCGAAAAAATG
>SYEN01000003.1 GCA_005800795.1 Burkholderiales bacterium
TAATGATGCCTTGTTGCGTACCCGAGCGCACTGCGATGCCGCCCCACGCCGCGGCCTCCAAATACGGAAATCCTGCCTCACGAACGGTTTGAACTTTGGGAAATAGCTCATCTCGCTTGGCCGTAGTCACCACGATGGTTCGAAGTTTGCCAGCGGATGCATAAGGCGCAAGATCACCCGCGTTGCCCCAAACTATCGCAATGTGACCGCCAAGTATCGCAGGATACATTTGCATACTACCTCGAAACGGTACGGTGGTGATTTTGAACTTTTATGTCAGTTTGAGTAGTTCGCCCAGCAAATGGTGTCCGGTACCGGCTACAGCACCATAGTTGATTTCATTGGGCCGCAAGCGGGCTAGCGTCACTAGTTCCCGGAGAGATTTCACGGGAATCGATGGATGAACAGCAATGCCCATGGTTATCGCAATAGCTTGACCAACTCCCGTGAAATCCCTTACTGGATCAAATCGCGTAACACCATACAGGGCGGGCGAAATCACGAAACTCGGATAAACGATCAATATTGTCTGTCCGTCGGCCGCGCTTCTTGCAACCAATTCTGTACCGATAATCGTCCCCGCTCCCCCACGATTTTCGATGATGACCGGATACCCCAAGCCCTCCACCATGGCGGGGCCTATTACTCGAGCCAAAATATCACCGCCCCCGCCAGCAGGAAAAGGCACGACTAGTCTGATAGGCTTCGACGGGTACAATTGTGCATGCGCAACACCAAAACACCCGGCAATCGTAATTGCCAGCTTGGCAGACGCCATTAACCTCACCTTCTTCATTTGCTAGACTCCCTCGCCCATACGCTAAATATGCAGCAAATCAATTGGTTACGTCAACAATCGCAGTTGAACGACTCCATTAGTGACTACGAAATCCCAAAGCGTGTCGATGGATTCACATAAGGCAACAGACAATGCTCAGGTAAAATGACTGAACCCAACTTACTGATTCATAGGAGAAACTCATGTCCATAGCCATGTCCCAGATTTCCCTGCCCGTGTTCGTTCGCCATCTCGAAGGCCTTTCCATCGTGCTAAAAAAGGCACAAGCACTCTACGCCGAAAAGAAATTCGACGAGTCGTCGTTGCTGAGTTACCGGCTGTATCCCGACATGTTCACCCTCGCTCGCCAGGTGCAGGCGTCGACCGATCACGCGCGCAACTGCATCGCTTTGCTGGCGGGCGTGGACGCGCCCAAGGTTGATATGAATGAAAAAAGCCTGGCGGATCTGGCCGCGCGCGTCGATGGCACGGTGGCGTGGCTAAATGGCATTAAGCCAGCGCAAGTGGATGGTACGGAAGGTAAGACCGTAACTGTGAAAATGGGCGATCGCGAAACGCAGTACACCGGTATCGATTTACTGTTGAAACGCGCGTTGCCGAATTTTTATTTTCACGCGACGACGGCATACGACATTGTGCGCCACAATGGCATTGAGGTCGGAAAGCGGCATTTCATGGGCAATCCTTAAGCCTCTCTGATCAAGATAACTCCGGAATCCGCAATGTCAGAGCCGCAACAGGAAGTCCATTCCAAGGTAGCCCCCGTACGGTTGGGGGTGATCGCCGAAGACCAGATGACGCCGGCGCAAAAGGCCGCGTTCGACGGCGTGATGGCCGGTCCGCGCAAGCATATGGGCGGGCCGTTCATGGCGCTGTTGCGCAGCCCGGAGCTGATGAGCCGCGTGCAGAAGGTCGGCGAGTATTTGCGCTTCATGTGCCCGATTGAAAAACGCCTCGGAGAATTCGCGGCCATCATCGCGGCGCGTCACTACAACCAGCAATTCGAGTGGTGGGCGCACTACCGGCAGGCGGTTGAAGCGGGGCTGAAGCCGGAGATCGGTGACGCCGTGCGCGAAGGTCGCCGCCCCAGTGGCATGGCGCAAGACGAAGAAATACTCTACGACTTTCTCACTGAGGCGCTGAAGAACAATGGGGTGTGTGACACCACCTACGCGCGCGCCACAAAACAATTTGGCGAGCAGGGCGTGATCGACCTGCTCGCCGTGGCGGGCTACTATGGCCTGCTTGCGCTGGTGATGAACGTCGCGCGCACGCCGGTGCCGGAAGGCCCGGCGCTGCCGCTGCCGGGTCTGCCGGTTAGAACAGCGTAACGGCTTACTCGAACAATCGTTCCGGCAGCGGCAATCCGGCCAGATCATCCGCAGTCAGCGGTTGATTGGGCTTGATGTTGTTGCGCTCGAGTATGTGTATCAACTGGCGTGCGTGCTGCGCGGAATGCCACGTGGACCGCTCATACACCACATGCAGCGGCTGCGGGCCGTAATAAGTGGGGATTTCGACGGTCAGGTTTTTGTCCTGTACGCCGCCCCACCATTTTTCGAGCCGCTGGATCACGCCTTCGCCATATTGCGCGAGGCTTTCGCCCGTCATGCAAGTGCCGTCGGCCGGCGGCACGTTGGCATGACCCACCGCATATTCGGTGCCGTTGATGGTGCTGTCGAGGAACGCTTCGCAGATGCGAAAAATATGGTGGCTCATGATGCGAATATGCCGCGGCCGGTTGGGAATCACATCCTGCAGCAGCAACGGGTCCGGCAATTGGCGCACATAACGTTGCGCGGCACGCAGCGCGATGATCCATTTCTTCGTCAGTTGATCCGGCGGCAACGGCGTGTGGCCGGTGCCTTCAAGGCCAACGAACTCGGCGACGTCTTCGAGCTTCTGGCCAAGCACATAGTTCTTGCCTTTGGACACCACCGGCACATTGCGCAGGCCCAGCGCCAGCAGCCTTTCGCGGCCACCTGCGTCGTTCAGGATATCGACTACTTCGTGGTCAATCTTTTTTTTCGAAAGAAACTCTTTCGCTCTGAGGCAGGAACTTCATCCCGGTTGTAGAAACAGGACGAATTTTTCAGCGGGTGCGTTCATGGGAAACCTCCGGTTGGGAAACCCTTTGAGACTACTCCCGCACGGGAAAAACCGTCAAGTTTACTTTCGGCAAACTTACCTGGCGACGCGTGCTTTCAGGCATGCGCCTGCTGGCGAAGCAGGATCGCTTCGGCGGCGGCACTGGTAAGCGCGGTGGATTCAATAATGCCGCCGCCCAGGCACACATTGCTCTCGTAAACCACCACCGACTGGCCGGGTGTGACCGCCCATTGCGGTTCTGCAAATTCCACGGCGCAACTTAACTTCGTCGCAGAGGCAATGACGCACGGACCATCTTTCTGGCGATAACGTGTCTTGGCGCCGTAAACCCAGCCGCAAGGTGGCGTTGCGCCGCTGATCCAGCTGAGATTCACCGCCGTCACACGATCAGCAAACAGACGTACGTGATCGTGGCCCTGTACCACGATCAGGCGGTTGTTCGCCATGTCTTTTTCCGCGACATACCACGCGTCACCATCGCCCAGCCGCGTGCCGCCGATGCCCAAGCCCTGCCGTTGACCGAACGTGTAGAACATCAGCCCGTTGTGGCGGCCGACACGTGCTCCGTCGGGCGTGCAAATATCGCCGGGATTGGCTGGGATGTAGCGATTCAAAAATTCACGAA
>SYEN01000249.1 GCA_005800795.1 Burkholderiales bacterium
GTAGTCGAAGGCGTGATTATTGAAACCGGCTCCGTGCTGTCGATGGGTGTGTTCATCGGCCAAAGCACCAAAATTTTCCACCGCGAATCAGGCAGGTACTTTATGGCCGTGTGCCCGCCGGCTCGGTGGTGGTACCCGGCTCGCTGCCCTCGCCCGACGGCAAATGCAATTTATACTGCGCAGTGATCGTTAAACAGGTCGACGCGCAAACACGCGCGAAAACCAGCATCAACGAATTGCTGCGCATGGATTAACCATAAAGCGTTTGCTAAACACCAGGAGAAAACCATGTTTGTGACGCCGCTATTCAAACTGATGGCCGACAAGCAGGCATCGGACATGTTTTTCACATGCGGCGCGCCGATCCAGATCAAGATCAACGGCGTGGTCATGCCGATCAACGAGCAGCGCCTGACGCCCGACCAGGTGCATGCCATTTGCTATGAGTTGATGAGTCCGCAGCAGGCCAAGGAATTCAACGAAGTGCATGAAATGAACTACGCGCGGCGTGGCGAAGGCGGGCCTGACGGCGCAGTGGGTAATTTTCGCATCAACATTTTCATGCAGCGCAACACCGTCGGCATGGTGATCCGTTACATCAAGCCGGATGTGCCTGCGTTTGAATCGCTGGGCCTGCCGCCGGTGCTGAAAGAAGTGATCATGGAAAAGCTTGGGCTGATCCTGATCGTGGGCTCCACCGGCTCCGGCAAATCCACCACCATGGCGTCGATGATCGACTATCGCAACGCCGTGCGCTCCGGCCATATCCTCACCATCGAAGACCCGGTCGAATTCGCCTTCCGCCACAAAAAATCCATTGTTAATCAGCGTGAAGTACGCGTCGATACCCACTCGTACGAAGCCGCGTTGATCAGCGCCATGCGCGAAGCACCCGATCTGCTGATGATCGGTGAGGTGCGCGACCGGCCTACGCTGCAAAGCGCGCTGCTGTTTGCTCAAACCGGGCATCTGTGCATGACCACACTGCACGCCAACAACAGCTACAACGCGCTGAACCGCATCATCAACTTCTTTCCGCGCGACATGCGCGACGCCGTGCTCGCCGATCTTTCCATCGGCGTGCGCTGTGTGATATCACAACGCCTGGTACGCACCGCCGACGGCCGCCGCGTGCCGGCGGTGGAAGTCATGCTCAACACCAAGCTCATCCAGGAACTCATCGCCAAGGGCGACATCGGGGCCATCAAGGAAGCGATGGAACAAAGCATGTCGTCGGGCTCGCAAACTTTTGAACAAGCGCTGTTCAAGCACTATCAAGCGGGCACCATCACACTCGACGAGGCGCTCGCCAATTCCGACTCGCCCACCAATCTGCGCTGGCTGATCGACAACGCCATGACGGAAAAAGCACAAAAACCCAAAGCTGCTGCGCCCGGTGCTCCCGCAGCAGGCGCAGCGCCGACGCCTGGCGCCGCAGCATCAACGACGGCGCCAGACGACCTGTCCAACTTCAAGCTCAATCTGGACGCGCTGAATTAATCCGCGCGAAACCTCCGCTGGCGCCTTGGTCACGCGCGGCGCGCGCATGTTCAAGGCCGCGCGCCTTGCCTTCGGCCACGGCATTGCCAATGCGCGCGACGAAGCGATGGTGCTCACGCTGCATGCGCTGAACCTGCCGCTGCGACTGCCGATACTCGAGTTTCCAGCGACCCGCAAAGTCGCTGTAGCAGACGCAACCCGCGTGCTTTCCCTCTTCGAGCGGCGCATCACGGAACGCAAACCGGCGGCCTACCTTACACGCGAAGCCTGGCTCGGCGATCAAAAGTTCTACGTCGATGAACGGGTGATCGTACCGCGTTCCTATATTGCGGAACTGTTGTTCGACCGCGAATTCCCATTCCTCCCTTCGGCGAACAAGGTGCGTACGGCGCTCGACCTATGCACCGGTTCCGGCTGCCTCGCCATCCTGCTCGCCAAGCGTTACCGCAAGGCGCGTGTCGACGCCACCGACATTTCGCCGGATGCACTGGCCGTGGCCGCCATCAACATAAAAAAGCATCGCTTGCAGAAGCGCGTTAAGTGTCTGTTTTCAAAGTACTTTTCAAAACTCACCAGGCGCCGCTACGACCTCATCATCAGCAATCCGCCCTATGTGCGCGGCGCCGTGATGCGCAGATTGCCGCGCGAGTACCGTAACGAACCTGCACAGGCGCTGGCTGCCGGCGAAGACGGGCTGGATGCACTACGCGTAATACTATTGCGAGCCGCCCATCACCTGAACCCCGGTGGCACACTGGTGGTGGAATGCGGCCACGCACGCAAGCTCGTCGAGCGTACCTGGCCGCGATTACCCTTTTTTTGGGTGGAAACGTCGGGCGGGGATGATTGCGTGTTTATGTTGACACGGGAAGAACTGGTGGCGCAGCGATTCAAGTCGCAGCAACACGCTTAGTACGTATTACGTAGCATGAAAATAGCACAGCGCATTGCAGGGGCAAACAGGGTGGGCTTGGATTAGCTCCAGTGTTTGCGGGGCACGGCGACGCTTGAGTTGCCTGCGTTGGCGCCGCCTGGCGACTTCTGGAAGTGAAGGTAACACCGGTTCCGCCGCTCACATCAACCGAAGGGCCTGAGAGTTGGTACTTCGGAACGAGACACATCGATAGGCCATTTGAAGTTCAAGCTGTGCGCGTTACCGATCACCGCGGTCGTGACCGTCGGTGGTCATGTCTTCGAGCACGCTAACACCCAGCGCGCGCCCGTCGCTGCCGAAACGCACCATAAAGTAGCCCGTATTGGCGATGAGCCGCACGCGCCAGTCCCACACTGTTTCGTGCCGATAGCGCGTCACCATACGCGGCTTGCCCAGCAATTCCATCACGCCGGCTTCAGTCGTGCCAGGCGCTACCTTGTAGAGCCGCTCGTGCGTAAGTAACTGTTCGGCGCCGCGTACCACCCCGCCGCCATCGACAGTAAAGCGCCATGTTTCAGTGCCCTCGGGGCCGTAGGAGTAGTCCCAGAATTCTCCGCCTTGAGGATTGGCGCGCTTGTCTGTGGGACTGCCAAGCTTATTGGCCAGTTCAACACCGGTAGAGCCCAGTACGATAGAGCTTGGCGAAGCACAGCCCCCAAGCAGGGTGAACAGCAGCGCTAACGTGATTAGTCGTATCATGATATCTGCTCCTCTAATGAAATGTGTGTACCACACACATCCGGATACACATTGCCAGCATACGCCACGATGACAGAATTGTCATAGCCGCCACTTGCGCCGTGGCTGGATTTTCCACCGCTAACGTAGTCAACCAGCCGCCGCGGGGGCCTCTCACACCTTCAGCATGAATTTAATAAAATCTTTTAAAAACATATACTTAGATATCATACATCAAGAACCAAACCGATTCGTGCGGGTGACTTGTATGAGCCGTGCCTAACAGAGAAAGAACTGCAACGTGTATCTACTCACTCCAGTTTCGCGCCGGATTCCTTCACCACTTTCGCCCACTTGGGCAGTTCCGCGCGCATTATGGCCAAAAGTTGTTCGGGCGTACTGCCGACGACCTCCATACCCATGTCGGTGAGCCTGGCGCGCACGTCGGGTTGCGCCAGGGCCTTTACGGTTTCGCCATGTATCTTGCGTATGACCGGTTGCGGCGTGCCCGCAGGGGCGAGCAGCGCAAACCACGACGTGGCTTCAAAACCGGTGACGCCGGATTCTGACATGGTGGGCACATCCGGCGCCGCGTTGCTGCGTTGTAACGACGTCACCGCCAGCGCGCGTATCTTTTCAGTGCGGGTGAGTGGCAGTGCCGACGACAAAATGGCGAACACCGCAGTCAAGCGCCCACCGACCAGATCCAGCAATGAAGGCGGCGGCCCCTTGTAGGGCACATGCAGGATGCGGATGCCCGCCATGGTGTTGAATAACTCCCCCGCCATATGCTGCGGCGTGCCTGCGCCGCCCGTGCCGTAGGTCAACTTGCCGGGCTGCGCTTTGGCGAGCGCCACCACGTCTTGCACACTTTTTGCAGCAACGCCGACATGCACGGCGAGCACGCTTGCCGACAGTGCCACTTGGGAGATGGGCGCAAAATCCTTCAGCGGGTGGAACGGTAGGTTGGGATAGAGGCTCGGGTTGATCGCCATGGGGGCGTTGCCCGGCAGCACCAGCGAGTAACCATCGGGGTTGGCTTTGGCAACACGCTCGGAGCCGATGTTGCCGCTGGCGCCGGCGACGTTTTCGATGACCACCGGCTTACCCCAGGCCTCGGAGAATTTTTGCCCCAGCATGCGCGCCGACAGGTCAGACGGCGTACCAGGAAAGTACGGCACGACGATACGTACGGGCTTGGTGGGATAGTCGGTTTGCGCATGTACGCATAAGGTTACGGCAGCCAGGTTGGCCAGCAATGCCATACGCGTCATACCGGACGAGCGAATCATCGGTGTCTCTCCACGAGTGAGCGATGCGACAATGTGCGCCTGCGTATCGTTGCCGTCAAGAACAGCGCGATGTTGCAACCAAAATTACTGTTGTACACCACCACGCCGAAGCGGTTTCCGCGCAGCACCGGCAGGTCTCTCCACCCACCCCAACAACTGCTTTACCTCCGCTGGCTGCAACTCCTCGATCTGCCCGCGCTTCAAGCGCGGCGGCAATTGCAGCGGGCCAAAGCGCACGCGGATCAGGCGGCTTACAGTGAAACCCACAGACTCGAACATCCGCCGCACGATGCGGTTGCGGCCTTCGGTCATCACCAGGCGATACCAGTGATTCGAACCTTCGCCGCCTTCGTCAATCAGTGAAGCGCAGTGTGCGGAGCCGTCTTCGAGCGTGACGCCGGTAAGCAGCAGTTTGCCCTGTTCGTCACTGAGCTTGCCGAAAATACGCGCGGCGTATTCTCGTTCCACCTCAAAGCGGGGATGCATCATGGCATTGGCCAACGCGCCTGACGTGGTGAATATCAGCAACCCGCTGGTGCTGACATCAAGCCGGCCGATGGACAGCCAGCGCGCGCCGCGCAGCCGTGGCAGGCGCGTGAATACGGTCTCGCGGCCTTGCGGATCCTCACGCGTGACAATTTCGCCTTCGGGCTTGTGATAGATCAGCACGCGCGCGGGTTCCGCCGTGCTGGCCAGCCGTACATCGCGCCCATCGGCCTGTAGGCGGTCAGCAGGCATCACACGCGTGCCGATGGTGGCGACCTTTCCGTTGACGGTGACGCGACCGGCCTCGATCCACGTCTCCATCAGGCGGCGCGAACCCAAACCCGCTTGCGCCAGAATTTTTTGCAGCTTCTGGCTCTCGCTTGCAGATTCGGCGCGGGAGCCGCGCGGACCTCGGGTACCTTGAGAACTCTGTGGGTCGCGCGAGCTACGAGGTGGGTGTTCAGCCGAAGTTTCGTCGGTGCCAGCCGGCACCGGACTGCGCCGCGCCCGGCGCGGGGAAGCCGGACGGCGCGAACGGCGTTGGTTTTCAGACGGCACGGCGTTCAATCACGGCTTGCGCCAGTGTACCAATGTCAACGTGATCCAGTTCGCCGCCCACCGGCAGCCCACGCGCAATACGCGTGACCTTGATGCCGCGCGCGGCGAGTAGCTCGCCCACGTAATGCGCGGTGGCTTCGCCTTCGGCGGTAAAGTTGGTCGCCAGCACCACTTCGCTGACGGCGCCATCGGTGGCACGCTTTAACAACCGGTCCAAATGAATTTCCTTGGGACCGACGCCATCAAGCGGCGACAACACGCCAGCCAGCACAAAATACATCCCTTTATAACTCTGCGTCTGCTCGATCATCAGCAAGTCCGCTGGCGACTCCACCACGCACAGCAACCTGGCATCACGCCGCGTGGATGAACACAGATCACACAACACATCTTCAGAAAACGAATTGCACATCTCACAGTGGCGAATGCGGTCGAGCGCTACGCGCAGCGCACCCGACAATCGCGCCGCGCCCGGCTGATCGCGTTGCAGCAATCTTGCGGACCGGCGCCTCGCAGCGGCAAGTGCCA
>SYEN01000250.1 GCA_005800795.1 Burkholderiales bacterium
CTACGGGTCGGCAGGCGAGCGCTGCATGGCGATTTCAGCCGTGGTGGCAGTGGGCGACATCGGTGACGCCTTGGTGGCGACGATCAAGAAGAAGGCGTCGTCTCTGCGCATCGGACCGGGAGCCGGCAAGGTCGATGGCAAGGAGCCCGACATGGGGCCGCTGGTGACGCAGGCCCATCGTGACAAGGTGGCCGGTTACGTCGACAAAGGTGTCGCAGAAGGGGCGACGCTCGCGCTTGATGGGCGCACGTTCAACTCGAAAGAAGGTTTCTTTCTCGGCGCGAGTCTGTTCGATCATGTCAAACCGCAGATGAGTATTTACAAGGATGAAATTTTCGGCCCCGTGTTGAGCGTAGTGCGTGTCAAAACGCTGGACGAAGCGATCAGTCTCATCAATGCCAACCCCTACGCCAACGGCACGGCAGTGTTTACGCGCTCGGGTGGCGCCGCGCGCAAATTCGAGCGCGACATCGAAGTGGGCATGGTCGGCATAAACGTGCCGATCCCGGTGCCCGTGGCGTTTTTCTCGTTTGGCGGCTGGCGTTCGTCGTTGTTTGGCGACACCCATGTGCATGGCATGGAGGGTGTGCGCTTTTACACACGCGGCAAGGTGGTTTCGACCCGCTGGCCGGATGCAAATGCGGTGCCTACGGGCTTCAACATGCCGACTTTGGGGTGACGTTTCGTGAGCCGTGAAATCTGAATCGTGAAACGTGGGAGCGCCATTGTTGGCTATTATCATTGAGTTTGAAGTGCGTCCTGATTGCCACGAGGCATTTGAGGCGAAGCTTCGTACCGATGCCGCTCAGACGTTGCGCGACGATGGCTGTTTTCGCATGGAAATTTTGAAACCCTTCGACAGTGACGCGGGTAAACTCGTGCTGTCCGAGTTGTGGCGCGACGACGCGGCCCTTGACGCGCATCGCAACAAGCCGGGTCATTCGCATGCGTGGCAGGCGCCGCTGCGTCACGCCAAACGTGTGAACCGTTATGAGGTGCTGGCGTGAGCGCGCGCGAGAACATTCTGGGGCGTATCCGCACGTTGCAGCGGCGCACTGAAATCGATGGCGCGGCGGCACGGGTGCGCGCGCATATCAAGGCTCATGCGCTGAGTCCGCGTCCCCATGTGACCGGAGACCTTACGGCGCTGTTTAGCGGCAACGCCGTGCGCCTGTTAAGCACGGTGGCCGAAGTTCAAGGGATGCGCGATGTGCCCGCCACGGCGGCGGCGTATCTGCGCGCGCACAACCTGCCGATGCAGGCGGTGTGCTGGCCTGAAATCGCGGCGCTGGGTTGGGCCGCCAGCGGCGTGCAGGTGGAAAGCCGGCCCGCGCGGGAATCTGATCTGGTCGGGATTACGGGAGCGTTCTGCGCGATTGCAGAGACCGGCACACTGATGACGCTGTCCGGCGTGAACACGCCGCCCGCCGCCAGCCTGTTGCCGGAAACGCATATTGCCGTATTGAAATTGTCACAAATTGTGCCGTCGATGGAGGAAGCCTGGCAGCGCTTGCGCTACACTCACGGACCAGAGCAGTTTATGCCGCGCGCGGTGAACCTTATCTCTGGGCCGTCGCGCACGGCAGATATCGAGCAGACGCTGACGCTCGGTGCGCACGGGCCGTATCGGGTGCATATCATCATGGTTTCGGAAGGAGAGTAAAGCGATGTCCATACATAAGCATCTGTTTTTATTGATAATTTTTTCATATTCTGCAACGGGTGCCATGGCACAAAACGTGCCGACGCTGAGCGGCGGCGTGGGTATCGAAGAAAACGCAGTGCTACGACCGCAGCAAGCCAAGTTCAATCTCAAATTCCTCTTCACCTTTATGGAGGGCGACTACATTGCCGACGTGGCGGTGAAGGTCGCCGACGCCTGTGGCAAAGTAGTGCTGGAGCAGAACGTGGATGGGCCGATTCTGCTGGCGCTGCTGCCGGCGGGTAATTACGTGGCGACGCTGACCTATGACGGTGTGGCTCAAACCCGCAAATTCGCGCTGGCTGCCCGTGGCCTGCGCACAGAGCAGGTGCGCTGGAAACGCAGCGAGGCTGACGGCCCGCCGATGCTGTAGTTTCGGTGGGCTCTTCGCAACGGGCATGTCAGGTTTTTGACAGCATTCTTGATATCGCATGATGGCAGGTATAGCATCTAGTGCCCGCATGAACCACATATTAAAAATCGCAACAAAAACAAATAGTTGCGAACCATCTGTTTAGCTTTGCTATGCTCCGGTTTGGCTTCTTGCTTTTCTGTGTATCCCATCGCAATTGCGATCAACTGTCATCAACGGTAACTCTGAGGAGAATGTAATGAACGACATGATCGAGACAAAAGTCGCGGTACCCGATGAAGTGAAAAGCGACGCGCCGTCGCGCCGTAAATTTCTAACCGGCGCGGCTGCGTTGTCGGCAGTTACGCTGGCTGCGTGTGGCAAGACCGAGGCGCCGAAGCCCGCTGCCACGGCTGCGCCCGCCGTGGCGGTAAAGCCGTCGACCATCGTGCTCAAGATGCAGGGGGCGTGGGGCGCCAAGGATATTTTTAACGAGATGGCACAGGAATACGTCACGCGCGTCAACGAAATGTCTGATGGCCGTCTGCGCATCGATTACCTGAATGCGGGCGCGGTGGTGAAGCCGTTCGAGGTGACGGATGCGGTGAGCAACGGCGTGCTGGATGCCGGCCATACCGTGCCGGTGTACTGGTATGGCAAGAGCAAGGTCGCGTCGCTGTTCGGCTCCGGACCGATTAACGGTTGCGACGCGCAGCAGACGCTGGCGTGGATTTACCGCGGCGGTGGTCTTGAGCTGTATCGCGAGCTGCTGAAGAAACTCAATCTCAATTACACCGGCTTCTTCGCGATGCCGATGCCGACCCA
>SYEN01000251.1 GCA_005800795.1 Burkholderiales bacterium
AGGCTCTGAAACACGCGCGTGACCACTTTAACATCCACCTGAAGATCGCTGGCCAGGCGATACGCCGGTTGCCGCTGATAGAAGCCGGTCAGAATCGCGATCTCCCGGCGCAGGCGGGAAAGGCTTTTCTGCTTACCGCAGCGGCGGCACTTCACGTAACCTCGCGCTGTCTTGTTGACTTTGAAGGAACCGCAAAAAAAGCACTTGCGACCCCTCAAATAGTTGGCCGCACAACTAAATATCGTGTGTGGACCACCTGTGTTCGCTCTGGTAACCATCGGTATCCCCTAGGATACTTTGGTTACGAAACGCCCTAATTACCAAGATTTATTCCGTAAAGAATTCTGCTAGGCACTTTTCGGACATGCACGATTATTTGTATGTTTACGCCAAATCGTCCGAGAACTGGCGGCTAAATTTGATTCCAAGGAGTACTGAACTTAACGATACCTACACTAATCCCGACAATGACCCACGCGGGCCTTGGACGACCAATGCGGTTCAAACGAGAAATTTTTATGTTGCGGGCACATACGAAATAGTCTCACCAACAGGTAGAAAATTTTCGCCGCCAGTTGGTACTTACTGGCGAGTTGCCAAAGGGACTTTTAGCGAGCTAGAACGTGACAATCGAGTTTGGTGGGGCGCATCTGGAAACAATATTCCGCGGATTAAGCGGTTTCTCTCGGAAGTAAAGCAAGGGGTAGTGCCTGCGACCCTTTGGTTTCACACAGAAGCTGGGCAGAATGCAGAAGCGAAGGCGGAAATTAGAAATTTGCTTTCTGGAAATGATGAGATATTTGGCACACCGAAGCCAGAGAGACTAATCGCGCGGATACTTACAACAGCGTCAAACGAGGGCGACCTAGTGCTTGATTCAGTGCTTGGTTCCGGTACAACAGCCGCTGTGGCTCAAAAAATGAACCGCCGCTACATCGGCATCGAAATGGGCGAACACGCGGTGACGCACTGTCTGCCAAGCCTCGAGAAAGTCATCGCAGGCGAGCAAGGCGGCATTTCTGAAGCCGTGGGTTGGAAGGGCGGCGGCGGGTTTCAGTTTTTGCGTCTGGGCGAGACGGTGTTCGACGAGGAAGGCGCGATCAATCCCAAGGTGCACTTTGCCACGCTGGCGAATTTTATCTGGCTGCAAGAAACGCAGACTGCCGCAGCCAAGCGCTTCAAGTCGCCGTTGTTGGGCGTGCACAACGGCACGGCTTGCTATCTGCTCTACAACGGCATACTCGGTGACAAGCGGCCCGATGGCGGCAATGTGCTGACGGGGGCGGTGCTGGCGATGCTTGCGCAGAAGCACCCGCACGATGGGCCGAAAGTTATTTACGGGGAAGGGCGGCGGCTGGGCGATGCGCGGCTGGCGGCTGCGGGGGTTACGTTCAAGCACATTCCGTACGATGTGAAGGCGCGTTAGCAGCCAGGTTCATGAATTTGCGGTAAGGTCAAAAGCGCTTCCCTCATCCCCACCCTTCTCCCGGTGGGAGAAGGGCTTCAAACCCCTCGCCCACCGGGAGAGGGGCAGGGGTGAGGGAGTTGTTTTGTAACCATTTGTTTTTATCGTATTTTCTATCTCATCAATCATGCCCGCCCTAATGCTCAAACGCTATCAGGAACACGCACTCGATGCGTTGACGGTGTTCCTGCGTGCGGCGCGTGAACGCGGGGTCAAAGCGGCGTTCGAGGACGGCGGCTACGGTTACAACCGCGAGCCGTTCGGCGAGGTGCCGTGCGTGTGCCTGCGCATCCCCACGGGCGGCGGCAAAACGCTGCTGGCCTCGCACGCCATCGTGCGCATGGCGTGCGAGTGGCATGAGACAAGAGCAGAATCCCCCACTGCACTTTGGCTGACACCTTCAGACACTATACGCAGTCAGACATTGAATGCGCTGCAAACGCCGGGGCATGCGTACCGCGAGGCGCTGGAGCAGGCTTATGGTCAGCGCTTTAAGGTGTGTGATCTGGAAAACGCAGCAGCGGTTTCGCCGCACGAGTGGGGACGGCAGGCTGTGATCGTGGTGGCGACGATACAGTCGTTTCGTATCGAGGAGACGGGCCTGCGCAATGTGTATGCGTTCAATGAGGCGCTTGAACCGCACTTCAAGGGCGCACCACCTAATCAGTTGGCGATTTTGCGCGAGTTGCCCGATGCGCTGGTGAGTGAGAAGGACGTGGCGGAAGACGAGACGCCAATCAAAGGTTATGTTGGGCAGCCGAAGTTCTCGCTGGCGAACTGGCTGGCGCTGCAGAACCCCTTTGTCATCGTGGACGAGGCGCACAACACCAAAACCGAGCGCAGCTTCGAAGCGTTGAAACGGTTAAACCCGGCGGTCATCCTTGAACTCACCGCGACGCCGATCCCGAAGAAATCCAACATTCTGTATCACGTGTCCGCGCAGGAGTTGCAGGCGGAGCACATGATTAAGCTGCCCATTGTGCTGATCGAGCACCCGCAAGGGCCGGAGACGGCGATTTTTGATGCGGTGCAGATGCAGCGCAAGCTGGAAGCCGAGGCGCAGAAGGAACCGGATTATTTGCGCCCCATCGTGCTGTTTCAGGCGCTGAACGTCACGGAAAGCATGAATGTCGACGCGTTGCGCAAGCATTTGATTGATGAGTTGCACATCCCGGAGGCGCACATCGCGGTGGCAACCGGCTCGACCCGCGAACTGGAGGATGTGAATCTGCTCGATGCCATGTGCCCGATTCGTTACATCATCACGGTGCAGGCGCTGCGCTAGGGGTGGGATTGCCCGTTTGCGTACGTGTTGTGCTCGGTGCAGCCGGTGCGTTCGGCGACGGCGGTGGAGCAGTTGCTGGGGCGTGTGCTGCGTATGCCCTATGCGCGCAGGCGCAGCAATGAATTGTTGAACAAGGCGTATGCGCATGTGTCCGAAGCGCACTTCGGCGAAGCCGCCAGCGCACTGGCGGACCGGCTGATACAGGGCATGGGCTTCGAGGCGCTGGACGTGGCCTCGATGATCGCGCCGCAGATTCCGTTGCCGGGCATGGACGATGGGCCATTGTTCGCGCAACCAGCAGCGCCCTTACCGCAACTGGCGATAGACCTGCCTGCAAAAGCGGACATCCCTTTAGGCGAGCAGGTACGCATTGAAACCACCGACAAGGGCAAACGCGCGGTGGTGATCGGGCATGTCAGCGATTCGCTGGCTGGGCGCCTGACTGAGGCGCAACGTGGCGCGGCGGCCAAAGAGAAAGTGCAGCGAGCCATCGAGCAGCATAACGCGGTGGTGGCGGCGCAACTAGCGCCGGTATCGCGCGGCGTTAGATTCGCGCCGGTGCCGTGGCTGAGCTACGCGGTGCAGGGCGAGTTGTAATTGGTTGAACGCGAGGCGGTGCTGGAAGAGGCTGAGATTGACCTGCTGGCAGACAGAGCGGTGTTGCCGGGGTTTCAGGTGATCGAGCAGGCAAATGCGTTTGAGGTGTACATTGAAGGCGCGAAGGTGAAGGTAGGCAAGGCCGATGGCGGGCAGTTGCAACTGGATACCTCAACACCACGCTAACCGAGGATGACCTGGTGCGGTGGCTGGATCGTGAGGCACGGCAGCCGGATATTGTGCAATCTCACCTGCGTGCATACCTGAAGGCGGTGATCGCGCATTTGATCAATGAGCAACACTTGACTCTGGTGACGCTGGCGCGCGCACGCTACCCATTGGCGCGCAGCATCGTGGCGCGCATTGAAGCGTTGCGCACGGCGGCGGCAGGCCGGCAATTCCGCCAACTGGTGCTGGATGGCGGCTGGAAGATCAAGGCGGATTTGAACCAGCGCTTTGAGTTTTTGTCCGGCAACTATGCGGTATCAGCCACCGACCGTTATCGCGGCAAATGGCGCTTCGATAAGCATTTCTATCCGGTGTTGGCCAAGCTGGAAGACGGCACGGAAGAATTCAAGTGCGCGGTGGTGATCGACAGCCACCCGAAAGTAAAGCACTGGGTACGCAACCTTGAGCGAGACGTGCAAGGCGCTTTTTGGCTGCCGGTGTCGCACGGTCGGTTTTTCCCTGATTTCATTTGCGAACTGGTTGATGGGCGCATACTGGTCGTCGAGTACAAGGGTGCGCACCTGCGTAATCAGCCGAGTGAAATCGAGAAAGATGAAGTGGGGCGTTTGTGGGCGCGGCAGAGCGATGGTAAGTGTTTGTTTTAATGATATTTTTTAATGATTCCGGACGGGACGTGCGGCAGCAGATGGATGGCTTGTTGGCGTAACGACGGGTGCTGCGAATAAACAAAGCGTGCCCTGCTTTCCCGCAGGGCACGCTTTGTTTTGGCGCGAATGCAGAAAGAAGCTACACCGCAACCGCCCCCGCCTTCGCCAATCCCGGCATATCAAACCCCAGCTTCAGCAAATTATCCACGGTAGTTTTTGCCTGTTCCGCCGTCAGCGGCATCAGCGGCGGACGCACGGTGGCCCATTCGGGGTCTTTGGCGTAGTGGGCGATGACGGCCTTTAGCGCCGGGATCATGATGTATTGGCCAGTGGTTTTGCGGATGACGTCGAGTTGCGCTTGTTGAGCGTCAGCGTCGGCGTTTTGCCATTCGCGGTAGAGTTTGTCGATGGCCGCCGGATTGACGTTGGCGGTGGCGCTGATGCAGCCCGCACCGTGGCTGCGCATGTTGGCGAGCAGGAAGGATTCGCTGCCGACGAAGACATCAAAGCCCTGTTTGGCGAAAGCATCCAGGAACAGTTTAGTGTTGTTCCAGTCGCCGGAGCTGTCTTTCATGCCGGCGATGGCCTTGGGGTAGCGCTTCATCAGCCGCTCGACCAGTTTGGTGGTGATGGGCACCACAGCCACCGGCGGGATGTGATACAGATAAATTTTCAGACGGGCGTCGCCCACGCGTTCGATGACTTCGCTGAAGTGGCGAAAGAGGCCTTCCTCCGGTACATCTTTGTAATAGAACGGCGGCAGCATCAGCACGCCTGCGCAGCCGGCTTTAACCGCGTGTTCGGTGAGCCGCACGGTGTCGGTGAAAGAACAACAGCCGGTGCCAGGCATCATGCGCGTGGGGTCGAGGCTCGCTTGCAACAGCGAGTCCAACAGCGCAATGCGTTCGTTCACCGACAGGGAATTTGCTTCGCTGTTGGTGCCGAACACTGCGAGGCCGGAGCCTTGTCCGAGCATCCACTTGCATTGCGCGACGAAGCGATTGTGATCGGGGCTGTAGTCGGCCTTGAATGGGGTGCATACGGGTGCAAGTACGCCTTTGATGCGCTTGGATTCTTTCATGCGGACTCCTCGGAACGGACATTTGATGGGGAAGTCGGGTGGCACGCAGTGTGCCAGCGATTACAATCGAGAATACCATAGCAAGCAGATGATCCAAACTGCAGCGACCGGGTTTGTGTAACGCGATATCAAAAATAAGTGAATGAAAACAATTATTTGCTTTAGTGGGAATGACAAGTTTAGTGATGTTCCAAACGAAACTTAAATGAATCTGAAATTACTCTCAGCTGGTGCAGTCAAAGGCGGTGTGGCGCAACTGGCCGCTGCGCACGCTTTCACCACGGGCAGCAAAGTCGATGTCGAATTCACGCAGGTGCCCAAGCTGCGCCAACGGGTCGCGGCAGGCGAACGCGTCGATGTGCTGGTGGCAACTATCGGCGCAATGGATGACTTTGCCGCAAGTGGCGCCATCGTGCCCGCCACCCGCGCACTGCTGGGGCGTTCGCGCGTGGGCGTGGTGGTGCACCAGGATGCGCCGCTGCCAGATCTATCGGATACCGACGCACTCAAACACGCGTTGCTTGCGGCCACTGCCGTGGTGCATAACGACGCGTCGAGTGGTATTTATGTCGCGGCGCTCCTCGAAAAGCTAGGACTCAAGCTGTTGCTCAGCGGCAGAATCGTTGTGGTGAGCAGCGGTGCGGCGATCATCACCACGGTTGCCGGGCGCGGTGCGGGTTCCATCGGCATGGGGCAGATTTCCGAAATCAGGGCGATGATCGCCAAGGGTAGCGCTGCGAAATTTGCCGGGCCGTTGCCCGATGCGGTTCAGAATGTTTCGACGTACCACGCGGCCGTGGCTGCCACGAGTGCCGTGCCAGAGGCGGCGGCGGCATTGGTTAACGCATTGACTTCTTCTTCCGCGAAGAAAACTTTCGCGGCAACAGGTATTGATTAGGCGGCAAGGGTCATGAATATATTAATTACCGGCGGCGCTGGCTTTCTTGGCCAACGGCTTGCGCAGGCATTATTAATAGGTGAATTAAAACAAACAGTTACGTCATTGACATTAGCGGATATCGCACCGCTGCGCGATGCGGCCTTGCTCGCTGACAAACGCGTGCGCGGTGTGACCGGTGATCTTAAAGCGTTGCTCGGCGACGGCCTGATGCAAGACATCGGCGGCGTGTTTCATCTGGCGGCAGCAGTAAGCGGCGAGTGCGAGGCTGATATTGACGTCGGCCTGCGCACCAATCTGGATACCACACGCGCGCTGCTCGACGCCTGCCGTGCTTCAATACAAGCACCGCGATTGGTGTTTTCCAGTTCGCTGGCGGTATACGGCGGTGACATGCCCGACGTGATTGCTGACAACACGTTGCCGCAGCCGCAAAATTCCTACGGCACGCAAAAATTCATGTGCGAGCAACTGATCGCCGATTACACGCGCAAGGGTTACCTCGATGGCCGCAGCGTGCGTTTGCCGACGGTGACCGTGCGTCCCGGCAAGCCCAACAAGGCTGCATCTGGCTTCATGAGCGGCGTGATTCGCGAGCCGTTGGCCGGTGTGGATGCGGTGTGCCCGGTCGATCCCGCCACTGGCGTGTGGATCACCTCGCCGCGCCGTGCGGTCGCCGGTTTGATCGCCGCATTCAACACGCCTCGCGCGCAGTGGGGCAGCCGTACTGCAATGAATCTGCCGGGCTTGTCTGTGCGTGTAGCGGACATGCTGGCTGCGCTTGAGCGTCATGCGGGTGCGAGGGTGGCAGCGCGGGTGCGCGTGGAAAAAGACGACATTGTTTCAAGCATCGTAGGCGGCTGGCCATGGCGTTTTGATACGGTGCGTGCGCGGGGCCTGGGGTTGAGCGGGCCAGCGGCGATGGATGAATTGATCGCGGAGTATGTGGCGGACTACCCGGATGCGGTACATGGGTAATTTGCCTGAATTGCCGTGCTGATTCTCCGTATGACAGTGCGGCAGACGACATTCATTGCGTGGATACAGTAGTTGCCGGCACGGTCAAACTTTGAATTCGGCCCAAATCAGGCGATGGTCTGATATGTAGTAGCGCATATACGCGCGAAAATCCTTCTCGGAGCGCGTGTCCCACAGACCCCGGAACAACGCGCCGTCGAAGTCAAATACGTTGACTTCCCCGGTAAAATCGGCGTCCGTTTGATCAGGAAAGAAACCGATTTGATCGTAGTATTGGTCGCCCGCCAGATTGGAGCCGACCTGACTGGTATGCGACGGCAGCCGTAACCCTGTTTTCGTCAGCGCCGTGAATATGGGATCACCGGGTTCCTTCTTGGGCAGATTGAAATCGCCCAGCACAATGATGTCCTTGAGATAGGCAGTATCGCTGTCGCGCCGCCGCTTGGCCCACCGTGCCACAGCAAAGGTCTCCAGTGTTCGGCGGTTCATGGAGATCGCGCTTTCACTTTTGCTGGTGAAAGAGCCATAGTAAAGATGCACGTTCACGAGGCAAAAGCTGAAGCCACCGTAGCGAAACGAGGCGAGATACGGCGTGCGGTCAAAGCCGTCGAATTTCTGCTCGATGCCCGGGAGCTTGACGTTTTTCAGGTCGGCGGGCGGTATGGCGATTTCACCGACCTTTTCCAGCAACGCGACCCTTGCCGAGTTGTAGACGAACGCCATGCGTTCGTTGTTTCCCGCGGCATCGGAAAAAATAACGCGATAGCCCGCAGGCAGTTTTTCCATCACGCCGCGCAAGCCCCGCAAGTCTTCGTTGACCTCTTGCAGCGCGACCAGATCAAACCACGAAATGATTTCGGCAATCAGCGCATGATCTTTTTCGCGGCGCTCCTGAACGCCGAGATTGGCGACGTTCCACGAAGCCAGCAACAATCGGCTTGCATGCTTTTTCGGGATGCGGCGGCCGGGTTCGCTGTCGCGATAATCGCGCAGCCGCGCGATTTCGGTTTCGATCTTGTAATTGAAATCGAATTTGGGCTTTTCAAATGCGGGCATGGAACCTCCTGTCGGTGTCTTGCCGTTGTAAGTCTGTCAGTTCGCCTTCGCCCCCGAATCCTTTACCGCCTGCCGCCACTTGCGGATTTCGCGAGCCACGAATTCGCGGGCTTCCTTGCCGGTCTGAAATTCCGCGTCGAAGCCGTTGTCGGCGAGGCGTGAGCGGAATTCCGGCACGTTCATTACTTTGGTCAGCACCTCGACCAGCCGCTTGTCGGCGGAGGGCGGCACGCCTGCGGGCGAGACGATGAAACGGAACGCTTCGGGATTGACTTCGGGTAATCCTATAGAGGCAAATGTGGGCACGTTGGGCAACCCCGCGAACGGTTTTTTGCCGGTAAGCGCCAACGCAATCATCTGGCCAGACTGGATTTGTGGCATCACCGAACCGGGCACCACGAAAGTGAGATCGGTGTGCCCGCCGAGGATGTCGAGAATCGCCGCGCCCGCGCCTTTGTAGGGGATGTGCAGCAGATTGATTTTTGCGGCGGAATTGAGCATGGCCAGTGTCAGATGGCTCGACGAACCGATGCCCGCAGAAGCGCCCTTGATCTTGCCGGGATTGGCTTTCGCCGCCGCGATCAGTTCCTGCATGTTGCGCACTTTCAGTCCCGGATGCGCGACCAGCACCGTAGGCGAGGTGGCGATGATGGCGACGAAATTAAAATCGCGTTCGGCGTCATAGGGCAGCTTGTCGGCGAAGCCGGGGTTGATGGCGAACGCGGTATCCATCATGCCCAGCGTGTAACCATCGGCGGGTGATTTGGCGACGATCTGTGTGCCCAATACGCTGCCCGCGCCGCCGCGGTTATCCACCACGATTTGTTGGCCGAGCAGGTCGCTCATGCGCGGCGCCACCAGCCGCGCCAACAAATCCGTGCCGCCGCCCGCGACGAAAGGCACGACCATGCGGATGGGCCGGGCGGGGTAGTGGGCGTCAGCAGCGTGGTTCGCCTGCGCGGCAAACAGCAACGCGGCGGCGAGCGGGGCGAAGTGTTTGCCGGACATGGTGACTCCTTAAAAAGTGCAAATAAAACAAATGCTTACATGTGGTCAGCTTTGCGTGTATTTCGCCAGCACGTCGCGGTTAATCTCCAGTCCCAGTCCCGGCGCCTGCGGTATTGCCACCATGCCCGCGTTATGACGCACCGGCTCCAGCGCCAGTTCCGTGCGCAGTGCGTTTTCACTCATGTCGTATTCGAGCAGCGTGGGAAAAGGTTCGTGCGAGCGCGGCGAGTTGGGCAACGCCGCCAGCATGTGCAAAGTTGCGGCGAGCCGGATGGCCGTGCCGAACATGTGCGGTATCACGCGCACGTGGTTGGCGCTCGCCATCGCGGCGATTTTGCGGTACTCGGTAAAGCCGCCGCAGATGCATACATCCGGCTGGATAATGTCCAGCGCGCGCTCCTGCACCATGCGGCGAAACGCGCGATGGCCGCGCAGTTGTTCCGCGCCGGAAATGCGCACCTTCAGCGCGCGGCGTATTTCGCTGTAGCCTTCCACGTCGTCCGAACTGATCGGCTCTTCAAACCACAGCAGATCGTTTTCCACGAGATGTTGGCCGATGGCGATGGCGCTGCTGCGCTCGTACGCGCAGTTGGCGTCCACCGCCAGCAGAATCTTGTCACCGATAGCTTTACGCACGGCAGCAACGTTTTTGATGTCATAGTCGGCGCCGAAGCCTACCTTCATTTTCATCGCCTTGAAGCCCGCGTCGGTGTAGCCCTTGGCCTCCGCCGTGAGCGCCGCCGTGTGGTCGGGTACATCGCGGCGGAAAAGGCCCGTCGCGTATGCCTGCACCTGGTTGCGAAACGCGCCGCCAAGCAGCGTGTGGATCGGCAGCTTCAGCGCCTTGCCCATGATGTCCCACAGCGCGATATCGATGCCGCTGATCGCCCCGGCATCCACGCCCATGTACGCCAGCCCATCCCAAATCACCTCGGTGTGAAACGGATCGCGCCCGATCACCTGCGACTGAATCGCCGTGCGCGGCGCAATGCCCGTGCCTTCGCCCCAACCCGTGATGCCCGCATCGGTGATGACTTCAACAATGCCGAACGGCCGCTGCCGCGTGGTACGCATGCCGTTGGAAAACGGTTGCGAGACCGGGTAGACGGTGGGGTAGGTTTTTACATCGATGATTTTCATGCGGGGTTCCCGGTGAATGTTAATTGATTCGAACTACAGAATGCCATTCGCGCGCAATTGTGCAATTTCTTCGCTGCTGAAACCATGCTCAGCCAACACCGCCTCCGTATGCTGCCCCAATCGAGGCGGCAACGACCGTATCTTTGCCGGGCCATCAGACAACCGGTATGGCGCCGTCGGCACGGAAAACGGCGGCAGGCCGGTATCACCCGTATCCTCAAAGCGGTGAAAGAATTTGCGGTATTCCAGTTGCGGGTGGCGTACCGCGCTTGCCAGCGACCGCACTTCCATTGCGGCTACGCCGGCCTTGTTGAGGATTTGTTCCCACTCGGCGGCGGTTTTCGCCGCGAGTTTTTGTTCGATGGCGTCGTTCAGCGCCTTCATGTTTTTGGCGACGGTGGCGTCATCCACAAAGCGCGGGTCGGCGGGGATATCTTCGCCGTTGATGGCTTTCCACAGGCGTTCGCGGCGGCTGGCGGCGCCGGCGGCTATCGACAGATGGCCTTCCTTGCAGCGGTAGGTGTCGCTGACATAACCGCCCTTGCCGGAAGCATTGCCCACCAGCGGCGGCGTTTCGTGATCGTTGATCGCGCGCTGCACTTCGCCGCCCATCAGGGTAATCGCGGTTTCGAGCATGGCGACATCAATGCTCTGGCCCACGCCGGTACGGCTGCGTTGAAAGAGCGCGGTGACGATGGCGAAAGCTGCTGCGTAGCCGGTGGCATAGTCGACGATGGTGGAGCCGGTTTTGAGCGGCCCGCTTTCGGCTGTGCCGGTGATGCTCATCATGCCGCTGGTGGCCTGTATCACGGTGTCGATGGCGGGGTCGCTTTTCTTCGGTCCGCTTTGGCCGTAGCCGGTGACGGAACAAAAAATAATGCCGGGATTGATTTTCTTAAGGTCTTCATATCCGATGCCGTAACGGGCCATGGTGCCGCCCTTCAAGTTTTCCAGCACCACGTCAGCGGTCTTGGCCATGCGGCGGAAAGTCTCCTGCCCCACCGGTGTGTCGATGCGCAGCGTCATCGAGCGCGTGTTTGAGTTGTAGGCGACGAAGTTGTGTCCCATCTTCGCCTTCTGAAACGGTGTCAGCGGAAACCCGGAAATGCGTGAGGTGTCGCCATTTTCAGGATGCTCGATGCGAATCACATCTGCACCGTGCATCGCCAGTTGATAAGCGGCAAAGGGTGCGGCGACGATGCGGGCAACGGCCAGAACTTTGATGCCGGTGAAGGCTTGTGGATCCAGATTCATGAGGGCTCCGAACGAGGGTTGGTAATTGAATCAGTAGTCGGCTATTTTACCCACGCGCCGGTCCGGGCACTGCAAAAGCGCTGCCGGCGCCCTACCTCCCGCGTAGCCCCGCATCGCGCACCAACGTGGCCATGGTGTCGATCTGCGCGCGCAGAACCCGGGTGTAGTCGTCGGGGCCACCCGGCGTGCCAACGAAGCCGATGAGCTGCATGCGCTCTCTCATTTCGGGTGAATTGACGATACGCAGTGCTTCCCTGCTGAGTTGCTAGATGATGGCGCGCGGTGTGCCAGCGGGGACCACCAGTCCGTGCGAGGTTTCGGGGCGCTGAAACTCCGTGTAGATTTCACCCAACGTCGGCACATCAGGCAACACCGGCGTGCGCTGCGGTGTGGTGACCGCCAGCGGCGTGAGCTTGCCGTCCTTGATGTAGGGAATGGTCACGCCCAGCGTGCCAAGGTGATAGTGCGCACGGCCGCCCAGCACTTCGATCATGGCATCCGGTCCGCCCTTGAACGCGACATGTACCGCTTTCAAACCTGCCGCGCGATTAAAGCGCACACCGGAGAGGTTGGCCGCGCTGCCTGCGGGGCTGGTTGAAAAAATCATCTTGCCCGGCTGTGATTGCGCGAGCGCCACGAATTCCTTCAGTGACTTCGCGCCCAGCGACGGCGCTGCGACCAGAATATTGGTGCTCATGCCGATTTACGCGACGCCGGTGAAATCCTTCACCGGATCGTACGGCAGACTGGAAAGCATGCCCGTACTGATGACGAAGTTCGGC
This sequence comes from Burkholderiales bacterium, assembly GCA_005800795.1. Lineage (GTDB taxonomy): Bacteria > Pseudomonadota > Gammaproteobacteria > Burkholderiales > SG8-41 > UBA5216. Next base: position 12,381 of record SYEN01000251.1, read on the forward strand.
AGTACGCAGAGCAGGGTGTATCCGTCAGGTGTGGCTTTGGCGACAGGCCCGGCTGCCAGCGTGCCGCTACCGCCAGGGCGATTGTCCATCACCACCGGCACGCCCCAGGTCTCGCTCATCTTTTGCGTGATGAAGCGCGCGAGCCCGTCGGGCTGGCTACCCGCGGTAGTAGAGACGACGATGCGGATCGGCTTCGCCGGGAATTTTTGCTTGGCGTGAGCGTTTAAACTCGCCACCTCCTGCGCGATACATGCCACTGCCAGCAAACCTGACCATAAGTGCATGACGATTCCTCCCGCAGGAATCGTATCACCGGCTGCGCCGGCGTGGGTTGGAAAACGCGTGCTGGAAGACCGGTTGGCGGCTATCCAGGATCGTCGGCGAACGGGTCGAACGGCTCGGTCTTGCTGATGCTGTCCTCAAAGTTCCATTCCGCGTCCTCAGCGGCACGGATCGCTGCGCTAATGGCGCCCGCGCGGATGAGTATGTCTGAATGGGGGCGCGTCAATTGCCAGTCGTCATACATCGCGGTCTCCTGTCGGGGTGGTGAAGTTGACAGGAACAGTCTAGGCAACGCATGTTGCAATGGTGCGTCGAAAAGCGATGGATTTACCACTGAATTTGACGCTTGCGGAGTATAAAAATAATACAATAACAACAATGGTAATTAGGGCGTTTCGTAACCAAAGTATCCTAGAGGATACCTATGGTTACCAGAGTGAAAACAAGCGGCGGACACACGGTTTTTAGCTGTGCGGCCAACTATTTGAGGGGTCGCAAGTGCTTTTTTTGCGGTTCTTTC
>SYEN01000252.1 GCA_005800795.1 Burkholderiales bacterium
ATCGAAGAGGCTTTCGAAAAAGCCAAGACTATGAATTAATTGTAGAACCAATAACGCGTAAATATCATGGCCGAAGCCGCACACACCCTGCACGTAGACGTCGTCAGCGCCGAAGAGCAAATTTACTCCGGCGAAGCGGAGTTCGTTGTGCTGCCTGGCGAAGCGGGCGAGCTCGGCATTTACCCGCGCCACACACCGCTGATCACGCGCATCAAACCGGGGGCAGTGCGTATCAAAGTGCCGGGTCGCGATGATGAAGAATTTGTCTTTGTCGCCGGCGGCGTGCTTGAAGTGCAACCCAAATTGGTGACCGTGCTCGCCGATACCGCGATCCGCGGCAAAGACCTCGACGAAGCCAAGGCTACCGAAGCCCTGAAACAGGCCGAAGAAGCCCGCAAGACCGCGCAGAGCAAGGAAGAAATCGCCACCGTTGAAGCTGAATTCTCGATGCTGGCGGCGCAATTGGCGGCCATTCGCAAATTGCGAGGAAAGCATTGATTTAAAAAGACTTTCACTTCACGAGGCAGCTATCCGCTGCCTCGTTTGCTTTGGCGCCCATGAAATTGCAAACGCGCTAAGCTAATGCCATGAGCACCCTTCCGGAAGAATTCGATTTACTGGTTGTCGGCGGCGGCATCAACGGCACCGGCATAGCGCGTGACGCGGCTGGGCGTGGCCTTAAGGTGTTGCTGTGCGAACAGCACGATCTGGCACAGCACACGTCATCTGCGAGCAGCAAGCTGGTGCATGGCGGGCTGCGTTATTTGGAGCAATACGAATTTCGCTTGGTGCGCGAATCGCTGGCCGAGCGCGAGGTGTTGTTGCGCGCCGCACCGCATATCGTGCGCCCGATGCGTTTTGTCATGCCCCATGTGCCGGAACTGCGCCCGGCGTGGATGATCCGCGCTGGACTATTCTTGTATGACTACCTGGCGCGCCGTGACACGCTGCCCAATTCGCGCGGTATAAGCCTGCGCGAGCGGCCGTACAACCACGGCTTGAAACCCAGCGTTACCAAAGGCTTCATCTATTCCGATTGCTGGGGGGATGACGCGCGGTTGGTGATTGCTAACGCACGAGCAGCGGCCGACCGGGGCGCGACGGTACTCACACGCACCACATGCACGGCAGCAACTCGCGATGGCACCCGATGGCGCGCGACACTGACGCCGGAAAACGGTGTGCCACACACGGTAAACTGCCGTGCGCTGGTCAATGCAACGGGCCCGTGGGCATTAAAATTTATTAATAAAAACAATTACTTACATGCCGCTCTCGGCCTAAAGCTGGTGCGGGGCAGCCACATCGTAGTGCCGCGTCTGTATGACGGAGACCACGCTTTCATTCTGCAGAACGACGACCGGCGCGTGGTGTTCGCCTATCCTTACGAAGGCCGCACACTTATCGGCACTACCGATGTCGCACACGACGGCGACCCTGGTGTATGCGAAGCCAGCGCTGATGAAATCGAATACCTGTGCCGAGCCGCCAATCGCTATTTTGAGCGTGCGATTAGGCCCACCGACGTATTGTGGCGCTACGCCGGCATACGTCCGCTGTTTGACGACGGCGCGCAGAATGTATCCAAGATCACGCGGGACTACACCCTGCGAGTCGACGGCGATGACGAAAATGCGCCCGCACTCTCTGTGTTCGGCGGCAAAATCACCACCTACCGCAAGCTCGCCGAGCAGGCACTGGAAAAGCTGGCACTGTGGTTTCCAGACATGCGGCCCCCTTGGACTGCCAACGCTCCCCTGCCGGGGGGCGACTTGGGAACCCCTTCGTTGCATGACTATGTCCGGCGCCTCCACGACGAGCACCCCGGTTTTCCGTACCAGCATTTGGCTGCGTTGGTGGGCCGTCACGGAACGGCAGCGCGCGAGGTTCTGGGTGATGCGGAAGATCCTTCTGGCTGCCGCGAACATTTCGGCCACACGCTATATGCCAACGAGGTCGACTATTTCCTGCAGCGCGAGTGGGCACTAACTGCCGACGATATTTTGTGGCGCAGGACCAAGATGGGCCTCTATGTAAATTCCGTGCAAAAACAATTACTTGTGACCTACATCACAAACCACCGTTAGGCTGCTGTGGGATAATCTTCATCATGGCTACAAACCACCCGCTCAACATCGTTATTCTTGCCGCCGGTATGGGCAAACGCATGCATTCCAACCTACCCAAAGTGCTGCACACTCTCGCCGGTAGACCATTGCTCGCGCATGTACTGCAAGCCGCTCGAGCGCTGTCACCAGCTAAAATTATTGTTGTTACCGGGCACGAAGCAACGCTGTTGCGCGAGGCAGTTGCCGCGCCCGATGTCGTGTTCGTCAATCAATCGCCGCAACTGGGTACCGGTCACGCGGTGCAGCAGGCGTTGCCTGAACTCGCGGCCGGCGGCAAAACCCTGGTGCTGCTGGGCGATGTACCGCTGATCCAGCCCAAGACGCTTCAACCCTTGATCGACGGTCCGGTCAACCACGTGTCGGTGATGACGGCAATGCTGACTGACCCCACCGGATACGGCCGCATCGTGCGCGACGCGCGCAAAAAAGTGAAGTGCGTGGTCGAACACAAAGATGCCACCCGGGCGCAACACAAAATCTGTGAAATCAACACCGGCATTTTCTGTTACCCGACCGCGCGGCTGGGAAAATGGCTCGGACAATTGAAACCCGACAACGCGCAAAAAGAGTACTACATCACCGACGTGCTGCCGATGGCGCTGAAGGACAAAGTGCCGGTCGAAGGCGTGGTGTGTGGAGATGCGGCGCAGGTTGAGGGTGTGAATAATCGCGCGCAACTCGCGCAGCTCGAGCGCGTCCATCAGCAACGGCTGGCCACGCGGCTGCTCGAGCAAGGTGTCGCCATCGCCGACCCGGCGCGGTTTGATGTGCGCGGCGACATGACGTGTGGCCATGACGTGGCCATCGATGTCGGCTGCATCTTTGAAGGCAAAGTCACGCTGGGCGACCGCGTGCGCATCGGCGCACACTGCGTGTTACGCGATATCAACATCGCCGCAGACACGATCATCGAACCCTTTTCGCACCTCACGCAGGCGAAGATTGGCGCAAACTGCCGCATCGGCCCGTATACGCGCATCCGTCCAGGTACGCAGTTAGCCGACGAAGTGCATATCGGCAATTTTGTCGAGGTCAAGGCCAGCGACATCGGCCATGGCACCAAGGCCAGCCACCTCACCTACATCGGCGATTCCACCGTGGGGCGCAACGTCAACGTCGGCGCTGGCACCATCACCTGTAATTATGACGGCGCCAACAAGCATCGCACCGTGATAGAAGACGACGTGTTTATCGGCTCTGACACGCAGTTGGTGGCGCCCGTAACCGTGCGGCGTGGTGCGACCATCGGTGCGGGCGCGACCGTCACGCGCGAAGCGCCGGCGAATCAACTCACGTTGTCGCGCGCCAAGCAACTGTCGGTACCGGGCTGGAAGCGGCCGGTCAAGATCAAGAAAGAAGGATAAGGTTCATGTGCGGTATCGTCGGCGTAGCCTCCACGCGCAATAGCGTGGACATTTTGATTAGCGGCATCAAAAAACTCGAATATCGCGGCTACGATTCCACTGGCATCGCCTATGTCGCAGGAGAAAAACTCGCACGCCTGCGTTCCACCGGCCGCGTGGCGCAACTGGAAACGCTGGCGCAAAAACGCGGCGTTACGGCGCAGACGGGACTCGCGCATACGCGGTGGGCCACGCATGGCGTACCTTCGGAAGCCAACGCGCACCCCCATTTTTCCGTGCGCGGCGGTCTTGAAATCGGCATTGTGCACAACGGCATCGTTGAAAACCACGAAGCCCTGCGCGCGCGAATGAAAGCCAGAGGTTATCAGTTCCATTCGCAGACCGACACCGAAGTGATGGTGCATCATGTGCACTCATTGGTGGCGGGCGGTCTGTCGTTGTTCGACGCGGTACAAAAGGCGAGCGCGGCCTGGGATGGGGCTTACGCTGTAGGGTTTGTGTCGAACCGCGAGCCGCAGGTGGTGGTGGGCGCGCGCAAAGGGTCGCCCTTGCTGGTGGGCCATGGTGAGAAAGGCAAGAACGAAAACTTTCTGGCGTCCGATGCCAGCGCCATCCTCGAGCGCACACGCAATATGGTGTACCTGCAGGAAGGCGATGTGGTGGAGCTGCGCCCGGAAGGGGTTTTGATTCGCGACGCGAACGGCAAGAAGACCAAGCGCCCGGTAACGCGCAGCCAGTTAAGCGCCGACGCCGGCGACCTTGGCCGTTACCGGCACTACATGCAGAAGGAAATCTTTGAGCAGCCGGGCGCCATTGCCAATACACTGGAAATGGTGATGACCGCGCGCTCGTTGCAGCCCAATCTGTTCGGCACATCGGCCGACAAAATATTCAATAAAATCAATAACATACTGATTCTGGCCTGTGGTACCAGTTACCATGCCGGGCTGATCGCGCGATACTGGCTGGAGGCCATTGCCGGTGTGCCGGTCAGCGTGGAAATCGCCAGCGAGTACCGCTATCGCGACTCTGCGCCGGTGCGCAACACACTGGTGATCACCATTTCACAGTCAGGTGAAACGGCCGACACGCTGGCTGCTTTGAAGCACGCGCAAAGCCTGGGCCTGAAAGACACGCTGAGCATCTGCAACGTGCCGGAATCGGCATTGATACGTCAGTCGAAATTG
>SYEN01000026.1 GCA_005800795.1 Burkholderiales bacterium
AAAAATCCGGCATCAGCCACGGATGCGGATACGATGCCAGCCCGCCACCGCGTGTCTCCTGCCGGTACTTCATCAACTGATCTTCGGTGAGACGGCCTTCGAGAAATGCGCGCGCGTAAATGCCGGTGGAGCAATGCGGCTGAAAATAAATCAGATCGCCATCCTGCCCGGCGCGAAAAAAGTGATTGAGACCGACTTCAAACAGATCGGCGGCCGACGCGTAAGTGGCGATGTGGCCACCGAGTTCGGGGTGATCGCGGTTCGCGCGTACCACCATTGCCAGCGCATTCCAGCGCACCAGGGCAGTGATGCGTTCCTCCAGTGCGAGGTTCCCGGGGTATGGCGGCTGTTCGGCGAGCGGGATGGTGTTGAAGTAAGCGGTAGTGGCGTTGAACTTGAGGCCGCGGCAACTGCGCCGCGCGGTGTCGAACAACTGCTGCAAAATAAATTCCGCGCGTGCTTCGCCTTCGTTGACGATCAGCGATTGCAGGGATTCGATCCACTCGCGGGTTTCCTGCGGATCGGGGTCGGTGGGGTAGTTCATTTTTGTTCCGTTGTTTGTTGGCAGTGGAAATGACGCGGATGATTTTTGGCTTTGTGCGAGTGCGTAGGTGACCGTAAATGCCGCGCGTCCGATGGTAGAGGATTCGTGGGGTTAGGAACTTGCGATTGTTACTGCCATTGCGCAACACTGAGCAATTAAAGTATAAATATATGGGAAAGTTAGGTATAAAATTGCTGAATAATCAATAATAGCGGTGGGGAAAATGATTCAGGATTTGCGCATCGGCGACAACACCATGAAACCCAATCCATGATAAGTCTGTGGCGTTCTGCAGTAGCCGCGAGTTGCCCGGACGAACTCGCTCTGCGCGCCTATAGCTCGCGGCTGCTGGGCGGCGATCCTTCGCTGGTGTTGCACGGTGGCGGCAATACGTCAATCAAGCTGGGGGAAAACGGCGCCACTGTGGTGTACGTCAAGGGCACCGGCAGCGATCTGGCGCAGGTTGAAGCGTCCTCATTCACCCCACTGCGGCTCGATGGCGTAACCCAAGTCCTGGTTAGACCAGACATGGATAACGCAGCGATGATGCAGGCGCTCGATGCCTGCCTCGCGCGGCGGCCTGCCCCGCGCCCTTCGATTGAAACGCTGATGCATGGCGGGCTGCCGTTTCGTTGCGTCGAACATACGCATGCGGATGCAGTGCTTGCCGCGATGAATGTAGACGACATTGAGCGGGTGCATGCCGAAGTCTACGGCGAGCGCGCGCCACTGGTGCCCTATCATCATTCCGGCCACGCACTGGCCTGTGCGTGCATGAACGCGTTCAATTCGCACCGCCGCACGCGTAACACCATCGGTCTTATCCTCGCCTTTCACGGCTTGGTGGCATTTGGTGATGACGTGCGCTCGTCGTATGAGAACATGATTGAACTGGTGACGCGCGCCGAAGATTATTTGCGGGCGCGGGGTGCGTGGGATGTATTTGAAACGGCTCACGCCGCATCCCCTGCGGCAAGTCAATCTTTGGCCGCTATGCACGACGAAATCAATACCGTGGCTGGCGCGCCGCTGGTCATGCAAATCGGCAGCGATCCGCAATGTCTGGCATTCGCGCGGCGCGACGACCTCGCGGACATAGCGCAACAAGGCCCCGCCACACCGCAGCACGCCGTCTATACCAGGCGTGTGCCACTGATGGGGCGCGATGTGCAAACCTATGCGGCGCGTTATCGCGAGTATCTCGATGCGAGTCTGGGCAAGGCGGCCAGTAGGTTGATGGATGCCGCGCCGCGTATCGTGCTCGACCCGGATGCCGGCGTCATCGCGTTCGGCACGACTGCGCGTGAGGCGACTATGGCGTTGGAGATGTATCAGCACGATATCGCCATCATCACTCGCGCCAGCGCACATGGGCGCTATCGCGCAGCCCCGGCCGCTGCCATTGCGCTGGCGGAGTTTGAATATGGCGGATATGCCGCAAAGCAGAAAATAAACAGTAAGTAAAATATGAATAAAAACAATATGTTACGATGGGCCAGCGACGCTCTGGAAATGCTCGACCAGCGTGCACTGCCGGCGCGGGTGGACTACCTGCGCTTCGATTCCGCAGTCGCGGTAGCAGAAGGCATCAAGACCATGGTGGTGCGCGGCGCGCCGGCCATCGGTTGTGCGGCCGCCTACGGCGTGGCGCTGGAAGCGCTGCGTTTGCGTGCGCGGCCCCGCGAGGAGTTTTTGGCGGGTATCGAACAGGGTGTTTCAAGACTCGCCGCAAGCCGCCCCACCGCGGTCAATCTCTTCTGGGCGCTGAATCGCATGCGCGCAAAGCTGGGCGAATTGCACAAGAATCCCGTCTCCCAGGTTGCGGATGCCTTGCTGGCCGAAGCCCACGCCATTACAGAAGAAGACGTTCGTCTGAATCGCGACATGGGCGGGCATGGTGCGGTCCTGCTCCGCGACAATATGCGCGTGCTCACGCACTGCAATGCCGGTGCACTGGCCACCGCCGGGCACGGTACCGCTTTGGGCGTGATCCGTTCCGCTGTCGAGTCGGGCAAGCACATACACGTTTTTGCCGATGAAACACGGCCGTTTTTGCAGGGTGCGCGCCTTACTGCGTGGGAGCTGATGCAGGACAACATCCCGGTGACGTTGATCGCCGATAACGCGGCTGGCCTGCTGATGCGTCTGGGTGAAATTGACGCCGTTATCGTGGGCGCTGACCGCATTGCCGCCAACGGGGATGTGGTCAACAAAATTGGCACTTACGGCGTAGCGGTGCTGGCGCGGCGGCATGGTATTCCGTTTTATGTGGCGGCCCCGCTGTCGACCATCGATGCCGATATGCCGTCGGGCGAGGGCATTCCCATCGAGGAACGCGAAGCCGGTGAGGTCACCGGCTATGGCGGCACGCGGTGGGCGCCCGAAGGCGTCGCCGTCAGAAACCCGGTGTTCGACATGACCCCCGCCGATCTGGTGACCGCGTTGATTACCGAACGCGGCGTGATGCCTTCACCCGATCGCGAGCAAATTCGCAAGGTGCTGGCATGACCCCTGACAAGGCAAGACAAAAGCCGGGAAGCCAGCCGGTAAACGTAGTCCTCGACGAAACCGACTGGCGCATTCTCGCCGCGTTGCAAGAAGACGCGCGGCTGACTAACGCCGATCTGGCGGAGAAAGTGTTTCTGTCGCCCTCACCCTGTCTGCGCCGTGTGCGCGATCTGGAACAGGCCGGGTTGATCCGCCGTTACGTGACGCTGCTCGATCCGCTGAAACTCGGCCTGACGGTGAGTGTGTTCATTCAGATCAGCCTCGAAAAACAGATGCGCGGCGCGCTCGACACCTTTGAAAACGCTGTGCTCGCGCGCGACGAGGTGATGGAATGTTATCTGATGACCGGCGACGCGGATTATCTGCTGCGTGTGGTGGTATCAGACATGCAGTCGCTGGAACGGTTTATCGTGGATTTTCTGGCCAAAATTCCCGGGGTATCGAACATTCGCTCAAGCTTTGCGTTGAAGCAGGTGAAGTACAAGACCGCCTTGCCGCTGGCCGCACGGCCGCCTGCAGTGCCGTCCCGGCGGTATCGCAAGTAGCGGGAATCGTGTGTGCCGAGGCTTGCCAGCTTAGCGGGTTTGGCTTAATGTGAAGGTTTAAACTTTTCGATTCAAAGCACCGATGACACTTATCAGCAAAGACACCAACGAGGACATGCTGGCGCTTGCCGCCGCCAAGCCTCACTGGTCACGGCGTGACTTCATGGCAGGCGCGGTGGCCTCGGGCGTTACTGGTTTCGCACTGGCAGCACAGCCGGTCAGCGCGCAGACGATGGTGCACACCGAACCGCGTGGCCTCAATGCCGGCATGGTGCAGGTGCCCACGGACAACGGCGCGATTCCGGCGTACTTCGCCATGCCCTCGAGCATGAGCCTGCCCGCGACGACTTCTTCATTGCCCATCATGGTGGTAGTGCAGGAAATCTTCAGTGTGCACGAACACATCAAAGACGTGTGCCGCCGCTTTGCCCAACGGGGCTATCTGGCGATCGCACCGGAGTTGTTCCACCGCCAGGGCGATGCGTCGAAGCTGAAGGACAACAAGGAAATTTTCGCGCAGATTGTCAGCAAGGTCGCCGACTGGCAGGTGATGCGCGACATCGACGCCACCGTGCGTTGGGCCGCGCACAACGGTGGCAGCCGGTCCAAGCTGGGCATCACGGGGTTTTGCTGGGGTGGCCGCATTGCGTGGCTGTAGCCGGCGCACAACG
>SYEN01000253.1 GCA_005800795.1 Burkholderiales bacterium
CCGCTGTTCATCTGGAGGGGCGAGAGTCTTTATCGCACCAAGTTGTCGGAGGAAATGTTCAAGGGTTTGGCGCCGTGGCTCACCTGGCTGCCGGGACGCTTGATGCACGTAAACGTGCTGGCCTGCGGTATTTTCGGCACGGTGTCGGGCTCATCGGCAGCCACGTGCGCCACCATTGCCAAGGTGGCGTTGCCAGAATTGAAGGCGCGGGGTTACGACGAAAAAACCTGTCTCGGTTCGTTGTGTGGCGCGGGCACCCTGGGCATTTTGCTGCCGCCGTCGATCATCATGGTGGTGTATGCGGTGGCAGCTGAGGTATCGATCCTCAAGGTATTCATCGCGGGGATTATTCCGGGCGCACTGTTGATGCTGCTGTTCTCCGGCTACATCATCGTGTGGGCGTGGATGAACCCTGGAAAAACACCAATAGAAACAGATACTTACACATTTCGGCAAAAGCTGTATTTGAGCCGTAATCTGATACCGTGCGTGCTGTTGATCGTGTTCATCGTGTGGGTAATGGTGGCGGGCTGGGCGACCGCGACGGAGGCTGCGGCGTTTGGCGTGCTGGGCGCGTTCGCCATTGCGGCAGCCAGCGGGGGCTTGAACTGGATGTCGTTTCGCGACAGCCTGATGGGCGCGACACGTTTGTCGTGCATGATTCTGTTCATTCTGGGCGGCGCGGCATTTCTGTCGTCGTGCATGGCGTTTACCGGCATCCCCAGGGCGCTGGCGGAATGGGTGGCGGCAATGAATCCGAATCCGTATATGTTGATCGCAATACTGGCGGGCATCTACGTGTTGCTGGGTACTGCGCTGGATGGCGTATCGATGATTGTGCTGACGACCTCCATTGTCATTCCGATGATCGAAAAAACGGGTTTTGATCTGGTGTGGTTCGGGATTTTCATCGTGCTGCTGGTGGAGATTGCCGAGGTGACACCGCCATTGGGATTTAATCTTTTTGTGCTGCAAACCATGAGCGGCAAAGACAGCACCTACGTCGCGCGCGCTTCGATTCCTTTTTTTGCGATGATGGTGATTGCCATCGTTCTGATCACCGTGTTTCCCAAACTGGTGACTTGGCTGCCCGAGGTGCTGATACGTAAGCCTGTGTAATTTTATGTTATAATTCAAATAGTTACGTATGATCCGCTTTTATGCTTTGCGCTCTCGTTCTGTTCTCGCCGCCTGCTTTTGCTTATGCTGTTACACGCAATAGCACTCGACTGTTATCCGCAGCCTCATCCGCAAAAAGCGCCCTGAACCTTTCCCTTTATGGCTGAACAATCTCAAGTAAACACGCCCAAGCGCGTCGGCAAGTACGACGTGATCCGCACGCTGGGCGAAGGCGCGACCAGCAAGGTCTACTTGTGCAAGGATGCCTTTGCCAAACGCGAAGTCGCGGTCAAGGTGGTGTCGCAAAGCGCCATGAACGACATGGGCAGCGGCAAGCTGATGCAGCGCCTGTTTACCACGGAGGCTTCGCTGGCCGGAAAGCTGAATCACCCGCACATCGTACAGATACTTGACGCCGCCATCGACGACGAATTCGGCTACATCGTAATGGAGTATGTTGAGGGTGGCACGCTTACCCGCTTCACCAAGCCGGAAAATCTGCTCGGCATCGGCGACGTCATCGAAGTCGCCTACAAATGCGCGCGCGCACTGGAATACGCTGCGCAGCAGGGCGTGATTCATCGCGATATCAAGCCTGCGAATATCATGCTGAAGGAAAACAACGACGTCAAAATCACCGATTTTGGTTCAGCGGCGATGATGAAGGCTGAAGCCACCATGATCGATGGTATCGGCACGCCGGCGTACATGTCGCCGGAGCAACATCTGAACAAGCCGCTTAATCATCAAACCGACATATACGCGCCGGGCATTGTGCTTTTCATGCTGCTCACCGGTCGTGCGCCGTTCAAGGCGGACAACATCGCGAGCCTCGCTTACCAGGTGCTCAACATCAATCCGCCGTTACCTTCCGAGTTTCGCCGCGACGTGCCATTGGAGCTCGACATGATCGTGATTCGCGCCTTGCAGCGCGAAACCGACAAACGCTACCAGACTTGGGAGCAGGTGATCGATGAACTTGCGGCGCTGATGAAAGGGGCTGCCGCGCTGCCCAAGCAAGGCGTGTTCGAGACGGAGCGCTTCAACAGCCTGCGCAAGCTGTCCTTTTTTACCGGCTTTGCCGACGCGGATTTGTGGGAGGTGCTGCGGCTGGCCGAGTGGGTGACCGTGCCCAAAGACACCGTGCTGCTGCGCGAAGGCGAAAAAGGTGACTATTTTTGCGTGCTGGTCAGTGGCGAGGTACGCGTGACCCGCAAGCGGCGGCTGATCGACACGCTGAAACCGGGCGACTGTCTGGGCGAGATGGCGTGTCTTGGCAGTCCCGGCAATCTGCGCACGGCGGATGTCACCGCCACGCAGGAGGTGCGCATGCTGAAAATCAGCGTGAAGTCGTATCAGATCGCAACCGACTCCTGCCGTATCAGCTTTGAGCGGGTATTTTTGCACGTGCTGGTTGCACGCCTGATTCAGGCCAACGCCAAGCTGTCGCTGGTTTAAGGTAGTGCCGACTGGATGTTGCCGGATATGCGCCCGACGCGTCGGCGCAACCCATTACCGTTCTGACGAGCGGGGAAGCATCGGACGCGGTATGCCGTCCGGGAGCACTTGAGTGGGCTGAACCGCAGCGCCGGGAAACCCTTCCGTTGCTGAGGGTGGACGCCCGATGGTCCCGCGGTTGTCCATCCGTTGCCCGCTATCGTTCATCTCGTCCTTCGCAGCCAGCTTGAAGGCCGCTACAGCCTGGGATAGATGTTCCGCCTGATCGCTTAGCAGATCAGCAGTCGCAGCGATTTCTTCCACCATGGCGGCGGTTTGTTGCGTGCCCTGATTCATCTGTTCGACTGCGCGGGTGACTTGTGTAACCCCCAGGCGCTGATCAGCTCGCACGGTTTGCATCGCAGTCATGGTTTCAGCAACTTTACGAACGGCCTCGAGGATGTCATCCATGGTCTTTCCGGACTCGGCGGCTTCTCGCGTGCCAGTCTGCACCTTCTTGACCGAATCGCCGATCAGCGTGCGGATTTCCTTGGCGGCTTGTC
>SYEN01000254.1 GCA_005800795.1 Burkholderiales bacterium
CCGGTGCCGAACACCTGTGAAAACGGATTCAACTGGGTAACGATCCACAACGCCGCGACCAGTATGCCTGCATCGGTGAGCGCGCCGGGCAAAAACACGTGGTCGCGCCACACGCCGAGCCGTGCGCCCAGACGTTGCGACGGCAAAAACTGCGGCGCAGCCAGCGCGCCGACCAGCGCACCCGCGCCGTTGGCGAGCACATCGATGTTGGAGGCAATGCGCGTGGGCAAAAACATTTGCACGCCCTCCAGCGCGACGCTTGCAGCCAGCGCGAGCATGAATCCGGCCGCCACCGCGACCACCGGCGGCATGCTGATGCGCAGGCCCAACGTCAGCAGAAAGCCCAGCGGCAGGTAAGCCGCCACATTGATCAACACGTCGGTTAGCGTGATGTAGCGTGGCCACGGCGCGGTCAAAAACCCGTAGACATCCGCGGCAGGGAAGCGCCAGCCACGCAGCGGCTGCACACTGGCGTAGACGATAACGAGCAGGTAAGCTAACGCCAACGTTAGCGCCAGCACATAAACATGACGCGGCGGTGCTGTTTCCCGCGCGCCAACAGCATTCGATTCGGAACCCAGTGCATAAATACTACGACATTTTCAACGGTGACGCCGATGGCCTGTGTGCGTTGCATCAGTTGCGTCTGGCGCAGCCGCGCCCGACGGAGTCCCGCGAACTCATCACCGGCGTCAAACGCGATATCAACTTGTTGTCACGCGCGGAGCTGTTGGAAGCGCGGGCAGGCGATCAAGTCACCGTGCTCGATATCTCCCTCCAGTCGAACGCCGCCGCGCTGAACAAGCTGCTCGCGCGTGGCGTGAAGTGCCAGTATTTTGATCACCACGCGGCCGGGATGATTCCCGTGCACGCCAATCTCAAGGCGTACATCAACACCGCACCGGATGTCTGCACCAGTTTGATTGTGGACAAACATCTGTCGGGCGCGCATCGCATCTGGGCGGTGGTGGCAGCGTTCGGTGACAATCTGGTGGCGCCCGCGATACAGGCGGCGCAGCCGCTGGAACTCGATCACACCGAACTGGCGCGCCTGCACGAGTTGGGCGATTGCCTGAACTACAACGCCTACGGCGACACGCTGGACGATTTGCATTACCCGCCGGCGGATTTGTATCAAGCGATTGCGCCGTACACCGACCCGCGTGAATTCATGCTCGACGAGCCGGTGTTCGATGTGCTGAAAGACGCGATGCGTGAAGACTTTGAACGCGCTGAAGACATCAAGCCGCAGTGTTCCAATGACGCCGCCGCGCTCTACGTGCTGCCCGATGCCGCGTGGAGCCGCCGCGTAAACGGCCTGTTCGGCAACCGGCTTGCGCAGGCGCATCCGCGCCGCGCACACGCCGTACTTGTCGCCAAGTCGGGTGGCTATGTCGTGAGCGTGCGAGCGCCGGTCGCCAACCCCAGCGGCGCGGATGAGCTGTGCGCGCGCTTCGACACCGGCGGCGGGCGCAAGGGCGCGGCGGGCATTAATCGTTTGCCGCCGTCGCAACTGGCGGCGTTCGCCGATGCCTTTCGTGCGGCGTACCGGTAGTTCAGGTCGCTTATTATAAGTATTTGATTTTATTGGATATTTTTTCAGCATCCCGGAGCACACTGATCTCCAGCAAGCCAAATGCAGCAAGCCACAACGTCGCGTCCCAGGCATTCATCCATTGGCCGATGATTAGCCAGACCACGATCAGACAGCCCAGCGCCACGTAGAGCGCCGCCGCAGTCACCGCAAAAATCTTGTGATGGGCGGCCACCACGGCCGGTAGCCGCACGCCAGCTTCCAGCAGCGCCACCACGGCGATCCACAAGAATAGGTTTGTAGCGTCCAGCCATTCGCGTTCGCGGACATAAAGAACGGCGCTGGCGGCGATGGCCAGCGTCGCCAGCGCGCGACCCAAGCGCAAGGTGACGCGTGCCCACGGCCAAGTGGTCAATCGCGATCGTGTAATTTCCAGCACAAACAAAATCAGCAGCACATACCACGCCACCGATTCCAGCGCCTCGCTAGAACGGCCCGCGACGAGGTAGTAAACCGTATTGCAGGCTAGCGCTGCAAAAGTAAGCACGCCGAGTTTGTGTCCTGGCATTCCTGACCCATGCGTGGGAATTTTCAATGTAGCCTCATTCGGATTACGTGACCCGCTGAATTTACAACTTTCTTGCCAAGGGATTATTATCGAGATGCTGCGCATCATGCCCGTGGAGTAGCCCGCGAGGCGCAAGCCGGCACCCAGAAATCAAGAGGCTGCAATGTCACAGGAAAGGCACCTGGCAAAAGGCGCCCTCGGCACGTTCGAATCCGCCATCATGGGCATAGCCGGCACCGCGCCGGCCTTCAGTGTCGCGGTGACCACGGCGGCCATTGTGGCCGCGGTCGGCGTGTTGTCGGTAGGCAGCATTTTTTACTGCGGCCTGATCATGTTCGGCATCATGCTGGCGTTTATTCATCTGAGCAAGATCACGCCCCACGCCGGCGCCGCGTATGCCTGGGTGGGCCATGTGTTTGGCCGGAAATGGGGTTTCTTCGCGGGCTGGGGCTTGCTGGTGGCATCGACATTTTTCATGGTGTCGGCCACCATCCCGGCGGCGACTTCAACGTTGTTGCTGATCGCGCCGGATTTGGTCGAGAGCACCACCTGGGTGACGTTTACCGCGGCCGTATGGCTGACGCTGGTGACGATCGTCGTTGCCAAGGGTATCAAGCACGCGAGTTATGCGCAGATCATCCTGACCGTGATCGAGACCGTGGTGGTGTTTGCGCTGGTCATCGCGGCTTTTGTGCAATATGGCGGCAAGCCCGCGCACGCACCGTCATTTATCTGGTTTTCCCCGTTTTCGTTCACGCCCCAACTGTTCGCCACCGGCGCGTTGACGGCCATCTTTTTCTATTGGGGTTGGGATGTCACCATGAATCTCAGCGAAGAAACCCGGGCAGGTGCACACGCCGACGAAACGCACCCCGCCAGCAAAGGCGCCTTTTGGGCGATGGTGAATCTGATTCTGTTCTTCGTCATTATGATGATCGTGGTGCTGATCGTGCTGAACGACGACGAGATCGCCAAGGCCAATACCAACGTGCTCTTCGCCGTTGCCAGCAAACTGTTCGCGCCGCCGTGGAATTATCTGGCGGTGCTGTCCACCGTGCTCAGCACCATCGGCACGATAGAGACGCAGATCCTGCAGTTCAGCCGCAGCATGTTCGCCATGTCGCGCGACGACATGCTGCACCCGCGCTACGCCAAGATTCACCCCACGTGGCAAACCCCGTGGGTGGCGACACTGGTGATCTGGTTTCTGGGCGTGCTGCTGCTGTTCAGCTCATCGTTCATGCCGACCGTGAAGCAGATTCTGGAAAGCTCGATACTCGCCATCGGCTTTCAAATCTGCTTTTACATGAGCCTTACCGGGTTCGCCTGCGCCTGGCATTACCGCGGCAAACTGAAGGTCAACACCTACAGCGCCGTTTCTTACGTGCTGTGGCCTCTGGCCGCGGCGTTGTTCATGGTATTCATCGCGCTGTACAGCATTCCCACCTTCAGCACGATTACCATCGTCATGGGCATCGGCGGCATATTGGCCGGCTTTGTACCGCTGTTCCTCGGCGGTTTGCGGCGCGCAAATAAAGTGTGATCGGGGGGCGCGTTCAGCGTAGCCAAATCAGCAGGGCATGCCCTGTTCGCGCGGGAAAATCAGGCGCACTTACTGCGCACGCGCAACCCCAGCAAGCCCAGACCCGCGCCCAGCAACAAATAAGTGGAAGGTTCGGGCACGGCGGTGGCAAACGGCGTGACGCGCACGTCGACAAAATGGCCGTGCAGCGCGGGCGCCTCGCCGTCAGGCCCCAGGTAGAAGGCGTTGCTGAAGGCGGCCGCGCCGTTGGCCGTGGAATTCACCGGATCCAGCCCGAAGCGCGAGGCCATTTCGCCATCGCCGTTGTTCTGTATGAAAACGTTGTTCGGGCTGCCAAAGGTGGTAAAGCGCAAACCCACGGTGCGGGTGCCGAACAGGGCGCCTGCATTGAATGACTTGATCTGATTCAACAGTGTGTTGGCCGAGTCGGTGCTGCTCTCGCTGGCGCCAAACAGGGTAAGACCGTTCAGTTGATCACCCAGCGTATCGTTTGCATCATTCGTATCCAGATCGATTCGGCCAGAAAAAGAACCCGAGCTGGCGGTGCCCGAAATGCCGTTGTCGCTGCGCACCGTCAGATAGCCGCGAAGCCGGGTGTCGACGGTAAGGTTATAGCCCTGATTCAGCGGATCGAGAATGGTGAAGACCAGGTCGAACGAAGCATGGCGAGGCGAAGTAAGTGCCGCATTCGGCCCGCCAGGTTGATCGACGGCGAGCGCGTTCTGATACTGGAACTGATTGTTGATATTCAACGCGCCCGCGCTGAAGGTGTTCGCGGTGTGCCATGAGCGCGCGATGCCGGTGGCGCCGGTCACGGAATCGGCGGTGCTGTTATTGGCGAACGTTGAGCTGGTGATCGAGACCGCCGCCGTTGCGGGCAATGTGGCGCCCAAACCCGTAACGAGGTAAAACGCCGCTGCGAAAAGCGTTTTGCGAAGAGCAGGATTGATAGCGAATTTCTGGCACGTGGACGTACCCCTTTTCAAAACAGTAACTACCGTTTATCGCTGGGATAAATTTACCCTTGTTCTGGAGGCTGTCAATAGCCCGTTTGGACTAATGGGAAGTAAGATTTACAAAAAATATAATAAAATCAAATAGTTACAAATAGCCTTCAGGTGCCGGTTTTGTAACGCTCCGATTGTCATTAACGCAACCAGAAAAGCGCGGCAACCAGCGCCGTGCTCAGCGCAAACAGTACCGTCACCAAGGCCAGCGTGCCACGCAGCCGCGCCTGTTCCCGCTGCAAAAAATCAACCTGTAGTTGCAACGGCGCCACGCGGTCTTCGGCAAGCGCGCGGTGGATGAGCCGAGGCAGTTGCGGCAGGGTCGCAGCCCAGAACGGCGCTTCGTCCTGCACTTGCCGCAGCAGCGCACGCCAGCCGATTTGCTCCGACATCCAGCGTTCGAGAAACGGCTTGGCAGTGGCCCACAAATCCAAATCAGGGTCGAGGTCGCGCCCGAGCCCTTCAATATTGAGCAGCGTTTTTTGCAGCATCACCAGTTGCGGCTGAATTTGCATATTGAAGCGGCGCGACGTCTGAAACAAGCGCAGCAGCAGTTTGCCGAAGGAGATTTCCTTTAGCGGCTTATCGAATATCGGCTCGCACACCGCGCGGATGGCGGTTTCAAATTCGTCCACACGCGTGCCCGGGGGCGCCCAGCCGGATTCAATGTGCGCCTCGGCTACCCGCCGGTAATCACGGCGGAAAAACGCGAGGAAATTGCGCGCTAGATAATTTTTGTCGGTGGGGGTGAGCGTGCCCATGATGCCGAAATCCAGCGCGATGTATTGCCCGCCGGGTGTGACAAAGATATTGCCCGGATGCATGTCGGCGTGAAAAAACCCGTCGCGA
>SYEN01000255.1 GCA_005800795.1 Burkholderiales bacterium
GGCAGCTATCATGCCGAGCCGGTCGATCCGCGCTCGGGCCAGCCGGAGCCGTCGGTGTTTATTTTTCCCTATGGAATTCTCGTGAATCAGGAAGGTGTGCGCTTCACCGACGAGGCGCCGGGCACGGTGGATGCAGTCTATGAATCCATCACACGCAAGATTTTCAATCAAACCAACGGCATCGCGTACACCATCCTCGACGACAAAATCAATGACGTACCGAATTACAAGTTGGGCTTGCGCAGCGACCAGCCGCCGATAACCGGCGACACCATCGCGGAACTGGCAGGCAAACTCAAAGTGCCCACCGGTGTGCTGGAACAAACCGTGCGCGAGTACAACGCGGCTTGCCGTGTCGACATGGCGGGCACGTTTAAAGCACTGGAACTCGACCACCTCGCCACAAACGGTTTGAACCCGCCGAAATCGAATTGGGCACGCGTGCTCGACAAACCGCCGTTTCAGGCTTACCCCATCATTTCCTCCAACGTGCTCACCTTCGGCGGCCTCAAAGTCAACACGCGCGCACAAGTGCTCGATCCGGATGGCGTGCCGATGCGCGGGCTGTATGCGGCGGGGGAAGTGGTGGGGCTGTATTACAAGACGTATACCGGCGCGACTTCGGTGTTGAAGGGGGCGGTGTTTGGGCGGTTGGCTGGAGTGGATGCAGCGAAAAGCTCTTAGAATTCTTCCTGTTCTATTGAGAATTTCATATCTGCGTGACACCTAACCCCGCTTCCCTCATCCCCACCCTTCTCCCGGAGGGAGAAGGGCTTTTCACCCCTCGCCCTCCGGGAGAGAGGCCGGGAGCGAGGGAAGGAAGCGCAATATTTCAATTTGTCGTGCAGTTTCGCAATTCTCAACAATAGAGTATGTCGGCATGACTGCGTCACTCAGGTCAACACTCGAACACATCTCTCTACAACTTTTCGCTGGGAGCATGAATTACCAAGTAAGCTTTCTTGTCGCTGAACTGAAATACGCTGCTGGTCAGTCACTCCAAAAATTGCGCCAATCTGCAACGGGAAAACCCGCTTTCCCCGAAGACTCACTGTCCGCAAATAGTAGTGATGTTGTGGAAGCGCTTAGAGACGCGCTAAGTTATGAACGTGACGACGGATCGCATCCGAGCCGCCTTTACATGCAAAGCCCTGAGTTTAGGCACGACTCCGACATAGCAATATCACAACTGCGTGAATTGGTAGATAGCGCAGATACGATTATCTCGTTTTCGCTGGTTGAAGGTCACCCGTTCTATCCAGTATTTTGGGATTTTGCTTTCGTAATTGAAAAAGGTGACGACGCGGTAGTCTTTATCGGATCAAGTTCCGATTAAGAGTCAGACCAGATGAATAGTAGGTGCCAATAGGCTAACAATTTGATTTAATTGATCTATTTCCCGCCGCTGGCTATACCGTTTGCAAAACATACACACTGCGAGAGTAAATTCTTTTCTCGCGCAGTTCGCCTCAACCGCTCTTCGAGGAGCAAGCATGGGACTACGGCTTAAATTCAATCTGGTGCTGTTGCTGGTGTTTGCCATCGGGCTGGGCGTCACCGGTTACATCTCGCACGATCTTCTGCACCGCAACGCGCGCGACGAAGTGCTGCGCAACGCCGGGGTGATGATGGAGGCGGCGCTGTCGATGCGCAGTTACACCAATATGCAATTGCGCCCGCTGATTCCGTATAGCGAGACCGAGTTTCATCCGCAAAGTGTGCCAGCCTACTCTGCCACCGAAATCATGGCGGCACTGCGCAAGAAGTATTCGGACTACTCATACAAGGAAGCGGCGCTCAACCCGACCAATCCGCGCAACAAGGCGGTGGAATGGGAAACCGACATCGTCACCGCGTTTCGCAACAAGCCGGATCGCGGCGAGATCAGCGGCATCCGCGATACGCCCACCGGCCAGTCGCTGTATCTCGCGCGGCCTTTTCAGATCAACGACAAGGCGTGCCTCGCCTGCCACACCACGGCTGCCGAAGCGCTGCCCGCGATGGTAAAGATTTACGGGCCGAACAACGGTTTCGGCTGGAAGCACAAGGAAGTCATTGGCGCGCAAATCGTGTCGGTGCCGATGACGCTGCCTGTGCAAAACGCCAATCGCGCGTTTTACACCTTCATGATTTCGCTGTCGGCGGTGTTTCTTGCGCTGTTCGTCATCATGAACGTAATGATGAGTCTGTTGATCGTTCGCCCCATTACGCGCATGTCCGATGCCGCCGACAAGATCAGCACCGGCGACATAAACATCGCCGAGTTCGCCGACACCGGCAAGGACGAGGTGGCGCTGCTCGGCAAATCGTTTAATCGCATGCGCCGCAGCCTTGCAAAGGCCATCGACCTGATCAATAAGGGTTAGCGGCGGCAACGCCTGTCCATCATGAGCGGCCCAGAACATCTGCCTGCGGGCTACCGGCTTGGCGAGTACCGCATCGAATCGGTGCTGGGCGCGGGCGGGCTGGGCGTAACGTATCTGGCTACCGATATCAATCTCAATCTCAAGGTCGCGGTAAAGGAGTATTTGCCCATTGATTGCTCGATGCGCGCCGATGACCAATCGGTGAGCGCGCGCACCGGCCCCGCCGATGGGGAATCGTTCGCCTGAGGCCTCAAACGTTTTCTGGATGAAGCGCGCACGCTGGCGTCGTTTCGCCATCCGAACATCGTGCGCGTGATGCGTTTTTTCGAGGGTAACAGCACCGCCTACATGGTGATGGAATTCGTCGAAGGCGAATCGCTGAGCACCTGGGTCGCCGCGCGCCGCCCGCTGCCACAGCAGGACATGCTTGGCATCATTGTGCCGCTGGTGGGCGGCCTGGCCGTCATTCACAAAGTTGCGCACCTGCACCGCGATATCAAGCCGGCCAATATATACATGCGTGCCGACGGCAGCCCGGTCCTGCTCGATTTTGGCTCGGCGCGCGAGATCAAGGGTGGCGATCAGGAAGTCACCGCCATGGTGTCGCCCGGCTACGCGCCGCTCGAGCAATACCATGCCTACGGCAAGCAGGGCCCGTGGACTGACCTTTACGCCGTGGGCGGTGTAATGTACTGGATGATCACCGGCAACAAACCGGTGGATGCCGCCGCGCGCATACGCAACGACGTGATGCCGCTAGCCGCCACGCTGCTGCCGACAGGCTTGTATGACGCCAACGTGCTGGAGGCCATCGACTGGGCGCTACGGCCCAACGAGGACGAACGCCCGCAGAGCACGGCCGAGTTTCTCGAACGGCTGGGCATCGTACCCATCGACGCGATGTCGCGGCGCGCGATGGCAACCGCAGCGGGTAACGGCGTATCGTCTCCCGCATCTCTCTCTGCATCGTCACCCTCATCACAGTCCCAGACGAACACGCAAACCACGCCCTCCACACCGCCGGGCTTCGACCCGGAATTGCTCAAGCGCATTGAAACGGCTGCGGCGCAACATATCGGCCCCATTGCGCCAGTGATCGTGCGCAACGCTTCGCGCAAGGCGGCCTCGGTTGCCGCGCTGTGTGAACGAGTGGCCGGCGAAATCGAAGATGAAAAAGCACGTGCTGTATTTATCAAACAATTCGAAGAGGCCATGCGCGAGTCACGCACACAGCCGCGAGCGCAACCCGTAACGCCGTCCACCACACAACCGCCAGCCAGTAATTCAGCGTTACCGGCGGAACTGCTCAAGCGCACCGAGACGGAACTCTCGCGCCAAATGGGCGCCATCGCCAGCGTGGTCATTAAGCGCGCGGCGGCCAAGGCGCGCGACGAGTCGGAACTGTATCTGTTGATCGCCGATGAACTTCAGGACGCGGCAGAAAAAAAGGCCTATGTACGTAAAGCCGTACTGGCCTCCAAAACCCGATAGAATAGTTCATCCAACCTTGACCGAGGAAATCGTCATAAAAATTATTCAATTAAATTAAATACTTGGAAAAATTTCTGTGCTGGCAATGGCAATGGCCCTGGCGGCACCCGGCATGGCACTTGCTGCCGATTCCAAGAACAAAACCACCAGCAAGCACACCACCAGCAGCGGCAGCAGCGCGGGCAAATCGGTAACCCAGGGAAACACCACAAAGCATTACAGCAGCAGCGGCGCCAGCGCGGGCAAGTCCGTCAAGCAGGGCAATACCACCAAGCATTACGATAAGTCCGGCAAGGCCACCGGCAAATCGGTCACACAGGGCAACACCACGCGCACCATGGATGCCTCCGGCAAAACGGTGGCCAAATCCACCACCAGCGGCAACACCACCACACACAAGGATACGTCCGGGCGCACCACCGGCAAGACGGTCACCAAATAACGCAATCGGCCCGGCGGGAGCCGGCGCCGGTTTACTTCACCCAGACGCCCATCAGTTTTTTCAATTCCTGCAGACGGAACGGCTTCGACATGTAGTCGTCGAAGCCCGCCGCAATACAACGCTCGCGGTCGCCCTGCAGCGCGTTGGCGGTCACAGCAATAATGGGCGTGTGCATCCTGTTACCTGCGGCGCCTGCCGCATCTTCGGCAGCACAAATTTTCAGCATTGCCTCGAAGCCGTCCATTTCCGGCATATGGCAATCCATCAAAATCAATTGGTAACGGGCACGCTCGTGTGCGGCGACGGCCTGAACACCGTCGTGCGCGACATCCACCTCTACATCGCAGTGCTGCAACATGGCCAACGCCACCTGTTGATTAACCATGTTGTCTTCCGCCAGCAGCACGCGATGCCGCTTGGCACCTGTCGCCACCGGTGCAGCGGGCACGGCTTCGCCAGGTACCACCTTGGCCACCGCAAGAACCTCTTGCGTAATGGCATGATTGGAAAGCAGATCATTGATTGCATTGAATAAATCGGACTCACGCACAGGCTTACTCAGATACAGCCCGATGCCGGCTGCGCGCGCTGCGCGCAATTCACCCGCCGCACCCAGCGAGGTCAGCATTATCAGCGGCGTATCCGCCAGGGCAGGATCGGCGCGAATCGCGCGCGCCAATTCGAGCCCGTCCATACCCGGCATCAACATATCGATGATTGCCAGCCCGTAGGGATCGTTCATCGCTGCCGCATCGCGCAGCATTTCCAGCGCCCGCAATCCACTGGCGGCACCGCCATTGCGCATACCCCACGACACCACCTGCTCGTGAAGAATCGTGCGATTGGTTGCGTTGTCGTCCACTATCAGTACGCGCGTACCGCGCAGCCGGTCGTCAAGCACCCAGTTTTGTACGCGTGCCGTCTGGTCGATCTGCAACGCAACCGTGAACCAAAAACTGGAGCCAACGCCGGGCGCGCTGCTGACACCGATCTCGCCGTCCATCAGCCGCACCAGTTGCTGGCAGATTGCCAACCCCAGCCCCGTGCCGCCAAAGCGGCGTGTGGTAGAGACATCCGCCTGCACAAAAGGCTTGAACAAGTCCTGCTGTGTTTCCGCCGGGATGCCCATACCCGAGTCGCGCACCGAACAATGCACCTTACACGATCCCGCACTGCCGCTGCCATCACCAGCGCTGCCAGCAGCACGTTTGACTTCCACAAACACTTCGCCACGCTCAGTAAACTTGATCGCGTTGTTCACCAGATTCGACAATATCTGCCGCATACGCACCGGGTCGCCACGCACGTTCACCGGCACATCCGCAGCGATCTGGTACACCAGTTCCAGCCCTTTGCTCTGCGCGCGCTCCGCGAACAGCTCCACCACTTTTTCAATACATTCGCGCAGGTTAAACTCAAACGCTTCCAGTTCAAGCTTGCCCGCTTCAATCTTGGAAAAATCCAGAATATCGTTGATGATCGACAGCAACATTTCACCGGAATTGCCGACGGTTTCCGCGTAGCGGCGCTGCGTGGCATCGAGCGGTGTCTTCAGCAGCAATTCGTTCATGCCGACAATGCCGTTCATCGGTGTGCGGATCTCGTGGCTCAGGTTGGCGAGAAACTGCGACTTCGCGCGATTGGCGGCCTCGGCCTCGACGCGCGCCTTCGCCATTGCCTCGACGTAGGCCTCGCGTTCTTCTTCCGCCGTGCGTATGGCGCGAAACACGCGGCTACCGTAATACAGCGCGCCAATGATCATCAGTATCACCAGCCCGGCGATCAGATACTCGATGCGTTTGAGGTTCTGTGCAATCCTGATCTGATCGTCAAAATGCGTTTTCTGTATCGCACGCACCTGCCGGCTCAGGTGCGCGATGGTGCCATTTAGCGTGGCGTACTTGCGATCCATCGTCGCCATGCGTTCGCCAGCCTTGTCGGGCTGGTTTTGCGTAAAAAAATCGAATATCTGGGTGGACTCCCGCACCATGTCCTTCATCGCCTTGTCGATATCGCCGAAGTTCCCCATCAGCGAGTTCGCCTCGGTGGTCTTCAACGCGGCAATCTCGCTTTGCGCCGCCTTGAGATCGCTCTCAAAAATCGCCAGCGCCTTTTTCAGCTTTGCGGATTCGCTTGACACATCGCGCGAATCGAACACATCGTTGCCCGGCGCGTTGACCTCGCCCGCCACCACCGCCAAATCCGCATAGCGCGACAAGCGTTCGGCCCAGTGCTGATTGACCTCTACCGATTCGGCATAGATATCCATCAGGCGATGGCTTAGCCCGAGGCTGACGAGCACAGTAATGATATCCAGCAACGCCAGCAGAAAATACAGCCAATACCACGCCGGCCGGTTGCGCGTGCACGCGAACGACCGCCGCCTGCGTTTCGGCATCCACATTCGAACTGTTGCTCATTGCCCCTCAGCACGCGCATCGATGCGCGAAACCCACTATTTTCCTAGTATGAAGGAATCTACCAGGTTGATTGGCGCGCAATACTACCTATTCGAGACTATTTAATCTACTCGAACACCCGCACTCTTGACGACCTTCGCCCACTTCGCCACTTCATCGCGGAAAAATGCGGCGAACTGCTCCGGCGTGCCGCCGCCGGGTGTCGCGCCCAGCGCACGCAGGCGCTCGCGCATGTCCTGCGTTTGCAGACCTTTGACCACTTCGACATTTAGCCGCGCAACAATGTCTTTCGGTGTGGCCGCCGGTGCAAACAACCCAAACCACGCATTGGCGTCATACCCCGGCACGCCCGCCTCGGCCACCGAGGGAATCTCTGGCGCGATCGCCGAGCGCTGCGCGGTGCTCACCGCCAGCGCGCGAAATTTACCACTGCGCACCAGCGGCAGCGTGGTGAAAATATTGTCGAACATCATCGGCACCTGGCCGGCCAGCACATCGGTGGTGGCCGCTGCGGCGCCGCGATACGCCACGTTGTTCACCTTCAGCCCCGTCATCGAACTGAACAATTCCATGAACAGATGCGCGCCTGAGCCTGCGCCCGCTGTGGCGTAGTTCAGGTCACCAGGCCGCGCTTTCGCGAATGCAATCAATTCCTTAACGTTTTTTACGGGCATCGACGGATGCGTCACCAGCAAAAACGGCGTATTCGCGATCAGCGCGACGGCGGCGAAGTCACGCTGCGGATCGTAGGCGAGCTTGCTGAATAGCGACGGGTTGATCGACGTCGACACGCTGCCCATGAACATCGTATAACCGTCCGGCGCCGCACGCGCCACGGCCTCTGCGCCTATGTTGCTCGCGGCGCCGGGCCGGTTGTCCACAAGCACCTGCTGACCAAATCCTTCGGTGAGTTTTTGTCCCACCGCGCGTGCGGCGATGTCTGTGGCGCCACCCGGCGGGAATCCCAGGATGATGCGCAGCGGCTTTATAGGGAATTGCTGTGCGTTCACGGCGGCAACGCCGAGCCAGCCCAATACAAAACCTAAGTATTTGATTTTATTCACTTTATTTTATTTGACTCGATCCCGGCCCTGCACTTTACCAAAACCGCTTGTGCGCTGCACCGCGCCTTGTCCCGCCTTCCTTTTCGCGCGGCGTGCCGCAGCAGGCTTTTTTGTGCATTGGCCCGGACTTGGGTAGCATTACTGGCAAGTCTTCGCGGCAGCCATCTGCATGCCCAACGGTGCCGCACACGGAGTTTCAACCATGTCTCGTTACCATGAATTTTTCGCCCGCGTTGCCTGGCCTGCGTTGACGGCGGCATTCGCACTGGTGCCCTACGTGGTTGCTGCACAAGAGCGCACCAACGCTGTATTCACGGTCAACGAAATCAAAACCATCCTCTCGCACGGCCCGTGGCCCGCCACCGCCCCTCTGGACGTGACCAATCGCGTGTCCGGCAAACATGAGGCCGTCGATTTCGGCACTAAACTGTTTTTTGATGAACGCCTGTCCGGCCCCGGCACCAAATCCTGCGCGACCTGCCATGTGCCCGAACGCAACTGGACCGACAACCTGCGGCGCAGCACCGGCGTTGCCGAACTCAAGCGCAATACACCCACGCTGATGAATATTGCCGGCAGCCCTTGGTACGGCTGGGATGGCGCCGCCGACAGCCTGTGGTATCAAAGCCTGCGTCCGATCCTCGACCCGCGGGAACTGGCAGCATCCCCTGGCCACGTCGCGCAACTGGTGCGCAGTGATGCGGATCTCGCGTGCCGTTATCGCAACGCCTTCGGCTCGCCGCCTGCCGCTGGCGACGACGAGGCCGTATTCGTCAACGTCGGCAAGGCGCTCGCCGCGTTTCAGGAAACATTGGGGAGCGGACGTACGCCGTTCGATCACTTCCGCGAAGCGCTGGCAAAAAACGCGCCGCCCTCGGCGTGGCATTACTCCGAAGCCGCGCAACGCGGCCTCAAACTTTTCATCGGCAAGGCAGGCTGCACCAACTGCCACAGCGGCCCCAACTTTACCAACGGCGAATTTTTCAGTACCGGCCTGTCACGCCATGCACCAAACGGCATAGCCGACCCCGGCCGCGCGGTGGGTGTTCGCCTGGCGCTCGACAGCCGCTTCAATCTGCTCGGCCCCTACAACGACGACAGGTCCGGCGCGGGTGCGGCACACACGCGCAGCGCGTTGCTCGAAAAAGCCGATGCGGGAACGGCTGACTTCAAAGTGCCATCACTGCGCAATCTGTTTCTCACCTCGCCCTATGGCCGCGACGGCAGCATCGACACACTCGCCGATGTCGTGCGCCACTACGCTGGCGCAGACCCCACACGCATGCATGCCAAAGACGGCCAGCCGGGCAAGCCGCTGAATCTTTCCGCCGCCGAGCAAAACGATCTGGTGGTGTTTCTGGAATCGCTGAGCACCTTCTCCAATCCGTGGCGGCCGGAACACAGCGAGCACTGTCATTGAAGCACCCGCAACGTTCATCAATACCCTAACCCGATAGGAAATAATTTCATGTCACAACTTAAAATTCTGGCCGGCGGCCTCGGCTTCCCTGAAGGCCCTGTGGTATGCAGCGACGGTTCCGTAGTGGTGGTCGAATTGCGCAATCAGAAAATTTCGCGGGTGTCGCCCGATGGCAAAGTCTCGCTGTTTTCAAAAGCCGGAGGTGGACCGAATGGTTTGGCAGTCGGGCCGGACGGCTTTTTCTATCACACCAACAACGGCGGCAACCGCTACATCAAAGGCCATCCACTGGGCATGGGCCCGCACCCGGATTACAAATTCGGCTACGTGCAGCGCATCGATCCGAAAACCGGCAAAGCGAAGCTGCTCTACAAGAAATGCGGCGACCGCGTGCTCTCCGCACCCAATGATCTGGTGTTCGACAAACACGGCGGCTTTTACTTCACCGATCTGGGCAAGCGCATGCCCACGCACAAAGTGCTGGGCGGCCTGTATTACGCGCTGCCCGACGGCTCGAGAATTATCGAAGTCGCGTTTCCGGTATTAAGCCCCAACGGCTGCGGCCTGTCCCCCGACGGCAAAACGCTTTACGCCGCCGAGACCGACACGGCGCGCCTGTGGGCGTTCGATATCGTTGCGCCCGGCAAAATCAAACCCGCGCCAAAATATACACCGCACAGTGGCCGCATCATTGGCGGCCTCGGTGGCCGCGCCAAGTTCGATAGTCTCAAGGTGCTGGCCAACGGCAACATCGTGGTGGCCACGCTGATCGAAGGCTGCCTCACCGAATTCAACCCGTCGGGCAAAGTCGTGCGCTCGGTGAAAATGCCTGAAGGTCACGTTACCAACCTCGCGTTCGGCGGTAAGGACATGCGCACCGCGTACATCACGCTGTCGGCCAGCGGCCGGCTCGCCACTATGAAGTGGCCGACGCCGGGGTTGAAGCTGAATTTTGCGGATAAGGCGTAACGCCTGGAAATCCGCCTCTGAACAGACAAACCGCTTCCAACAATTTCTAATGTCAGGGTTCGTCTGAGGCAATAAGCAGGCGTTCGGCACGGCCGATTGCGGCGGTTCATAGACAATTTTTAACCGGCATGTCGTTTCTATTGTTAACGACTGGTGTTCGGCCATAGCAGCCGTCAGACCAGTAAAAGTTGAACGTCTGCTACCGGCCAGAGGCGGAACTATGCCCTAGCAACACAAAGCGGTCGTTCACCTGCTTTTTACAATACAATTCCTCGCAAAACTAACGTTGTCAATCCTGCCTTGCCTATGTCACCTGGAAGGCATAATGTGCGATATTGGATAAACGCCTCGGTCTTGCATGCGAGGCGAGGCACTGTGCCGAGGGGAAATAGGCCGCTGTTGCACTTTTCAGCGTGTAGAAGAGTATCAACGTAGCCGCCAGAAGCAGGTGTCGCTTTTGCGTTGATTGTTAACACGGGTCAGGAATGCCGGAACATGCTATACCCTATTGAATCCACAGCTTTTTTCGAGTGTCCGGACTGAGTTGTTAACAGTCGTACCGGGATGTTAACAGTCGTTTTTGCCTGTTAAAACTAGTTAGGCCCCGCCCAGAAAGCAGGAGTTCCACATGTCCACCAAAACTCTGACCTCCCTATTCGGATACAAGGCCTGGGCCAACGCGGA
>SYEN01000256.1 GCA_005800795.1 Burkholderiales bacterium
CCTCGGCGTCGTGCCGTGCCAGTTGCCTGCGGGCGTCACCGTCACCACGCTGGGCCTGAACGGCACCGAACAGTTTGATGTGCTCGGCCTCAATGAATCCGTGCAGCCGCGCCAGCCGGTGACGCTGGTGATCCGGCGTGCGAATGGCAAGACCGAAAACATGACGTTGACCCTGCGGCTGGATACGCAGGCGGAGATTGCTTATGTCAAGCGCGGTGGCATTCTCCCTTATGTGCTGGAAGGACTGGCCGCCTAAACATTTGGGATAGTATTCATACCTTAACAACAGAACGGTTGCCCGACACTCAAATGAAAATATTCCCGTACGCTGCCACGCTCGCAGTGGCTGCAATGCCATGCATTGCTCACACTCAAACAATCACACAATCCACTTACCCCATCCGCCCCATCCGCATCATCGTCCCCGGCACCGCCGGTAGCGCGAACGACTTCACCGTGCGAGCGATGGCGCAGCGGTTTACCGATGCGTGGAGCCAGCAGATGGTGATCGACAATCGCGCGGGCGCGGGCGGAGTGATCGCGCATGAGATCGCGGCGAAGGCGAACCCGGATGGTTACACGCTGATTTTTTCGACTTCGGCCGGGTTGATCTTGAATCCACTGCTGTATAAGACGCCTTACGATCCGTTTCGGGATCTCGCGCCGATTTCGCTGGGCTCGATCAATCCGCAGATGCTGTTTGCGCACCCGGCTGTTCCTGCGAAGAATGTGTCTGAACTGATCGCGCTGGCGAAGGCCAAGCCCGGCCAGTTGAACTGCGCCTCGGCGGGCACCGGCACGCCGAATCACATGGGCTGCGAGTTGTTAAAGTCGCTGGGCGGAATCAACTTTGTGCACGTGCCGTATAAAGGCTCGGGGCCGGGTGTGACCGATGTGGTGGGCGGTCAGGCGCATTTCATGTTCAACAGCATCCCCGCCGTGTTGCAACTGGTGCGTACGGGCAAACTGCGTGGCCTGGGCGTGGGCAGCACCAAACGATCGCCCGTTGCCCCAGACATTCCGGCCATTGCCGAGACGCTGCCGGGCTTTGAGTACTTCAACTGGTACGCCATGCTGGCGCCGGCTGGAACGCCCTCACCCGTCATCAACAAAATCAATGCGGAGATGGTGAAAATGATCGCCGATCCGCCGTTTGCACAGCGTCTGATCGACATGGGTTCGGATCCGGTATCCAGTACGCCCGCGGGCTTGACGGTGCACATGCGCACGGAGTGGGATCGCTGGAACAAGGTGATCAAGTCAGCGGGGATAAAAATAGATCGATAAAGGCCGAAGCGCGACCATCTGTAACTATCTGTTTTTATTGATTATTTTTGCACGCTTTCTTTGATGTTCGCACCAGCGAAGGCGCCGGCAACGATTACCCCGGGCTCGCTGACAATCACTGCTACTTAATCGAAGAAACCCGCCGCTGGGGTGGCGTAGTGAAGAAGCCGAGGGTCAAACTCGACTGAGCCAGCTACCGCCGGTTCGCCGGCGCATCGCGATGCCACAGGTGCGTGCGCCAGCGCCACGCAATATAGGCTGTAAGCGCGATGCCCGACACACAATACAGCCACACCGTTGCGTGGAAACCCAGGAGCGTGATCAGCGGCCCTGCCGCCATCAGCCCGATGGGCAGGCCATAAATCATCAGCATGCGCAGGCCCATCACGCGGCTGCGCAGTGGCCCGCTGGCGGTGCGCAGCAGCAGCGCCGACATCGCCACCATGCCCAAACTCTGCATGCAGCCAGTGAACACCATCGCGGCCACCGCCGGCGCCAGCCCGCCCATGTGGCTGAACATCAGTAACGCCACATACCACCCCGCGCAAAAAATCACCATGCAGCGCGCAGGCAAAATCACGCGACTCAAGTGGTTGATGGCTATCGCCCCAATCACCGCGCCCACGGCAAAGCCCGCCGACAGATAACCGAGGCCTGTCTGATTGGTGTGCAGCACATCCTTGGCTACATAGGGCAGCAGGCCGTGTGTGATGGGATACGCGGTCAGGTTGACCAAAAGCGCCAGCCACATCACCGCCAGAATCTGCGGCGTGGTCCAGCTATACGCTACGCCTTCTTTCAGGTCGCGCCACGGCGATGATTGATCGAGCTCGGCTGCCTCGCGCCGCACGCCTTGTACTCGCAACGTCAACATAAAACTCAGCGCATAAAACGATGCAACCACCACATACACCGAGCCCATGCCGAAGGCCGCCACCAGCCCCGCCCCCAGCAACGCGCCCATGATGCGCGCCGAATCCTGCGTGGTACGCGAGATGCTGGCCGCCGGCAACATGTAGCTCGCGGGCATGGTTTCGCCGATCAGCGCGTAGCGCAGCACCTGGTCGGACGGCCGCACCAGCCCCAGCATCGTAGTGCAGATAAACACATACAGCGGGGTGAGTTCCCCCGTCACCGTCAGCGCTGTCATGACGATCGCCAGTACGGCATACAGCCCGCGCATGCCACACAGCAGGCGTTTGTTGCCGATACGGTGCCCCATCACACCGAACATGGGCGAAAACAACGTGCCGATGTATTGAATCGCCGCAAAAGCCGTCAGCAAATAAACTGATTGCGTCTCGACCAGCACATACCAGCCGAGTACAATGGTTTCCATCTCATAGGCCCACGAAGCGGCAACATCCGCCGGCCATTGAAAACGGAAATTCCGATAGTGAAACGGCGCCAGGATGCCCAGACGCACGCCTTGCTCTGGCGCAGGCTGAACCGGTGCAGCGACCGGAGGCGCCGAAGGTTCAGCCATCAGTCACGCCACACATGACGCTAATCCGCCTTGCGCGGAATGACATAGCGCACAAACGGATCCCGCGGCGTGTACTTATCGTAAAGGCCCCGCGCGCGATAGTTATTCTCTTTGGTGTTCCAGTAGAGCCGCGCCCAACCCTGGGACTGCATTTCCGCCACCAGCCAGTCGATCAACTGTTCGCCTACGCCGTGCGCACGCAGACCCGGCTCGACGAATAAATCCTGCAGGTAGCACACGGGCGCCAGCGCCGACATGTTGTCATGCAGAATGTAATTGGCGATGCCGATCACGCCCCGCTCGGCATCATCAGCAACGATGGCGTGCACCGGTTTCGCCGGATCCCGCGCACCTTCCATGATGCGTACCCAGGCATGAAGCGTGATGGCTTCAACCGGCTCGCGCTCGTAAAAGCGCGTATAGCTGTCGAACAGCGTGCGCCAGCGCGGCTCATCGCGAGCTTCGATCTTGCGAATGGTTAAGGCCATCGAGGCTTACTTCACCACTTCATGCAACAGCGTATGTTTCTTCAGCGCCGCCTCATCCACCGTGATGCCCAACCCCGGCCCCACGGGTACATTGACATGCCCGTCTTTCACCACGAAATCGGTGACCGGCACTATCGGGTCCGGGCCGATGGTGTTCAACCCAAACACAAACTCGGCTGCACCCATCATGCGTTTTTCCGGCGTGCTCGCGTAGAAATGCGCGCCAGCAGCGGCCTCAAGCTGGCATTGCACGGCAAGACCGCCGCAGTTGAGCTGGATGTTAGCCGCCTGTGCAATCGCCGCCATTTTTTTCGCCGGCGTCAGCCCGCCAATTTTGTAGAGCTTGATGCAATAGGCGTCGGCCGCGCGCGCTTCGGCTATGGCGTAAGCGTCCTGAATGGTAAACAGCGCTTCGTCGGCCATCACGGGTATGCCCATCGCCTGACGGCGAATTTCTGCCATGCCTACGAGATCACGCCGGTCTATCGGCTGCTCGATGTAGCCCAGATCGTATTCGCGCAAGGCGTGTGTGGCCGCCAGCGCGTCTGCCAAGCTCCAGCCGGTATTCGGGTCTACGCCAATCACCACGTCGTCGCCAACAGCTTTGCGCACGGCCTCGAAATGCTTGATGTCTTGCCGCCAGCCGCGCCGGTCTGCGGCCTTGATGCACAACACCTTGATGCCGAATTCGTTCACCGCGCGCGTGGCTTCGTTGATGATGGTTTGCACATCGTTGGCGAGGCTGACCGACCACTCCAGCGGAATGCGTGGCTGGCAAGCACCGCCGATGAGCTTATGCACCGGCACGTTGAGCGCCTTGCCCACGGCATCATGGAGCGCTATATCGAGTACCGCCCGCGAACACGGATTGCCCGCCAACCGCAGGTCGAACATTTCGTTGGCGGATTCAATGTCGAAGATCGATTTGCCGATGAGATTCTTGCCGTAGATTTCCCTGATCGCTGCCACCATGCCTTGCGTGGTGTCAGCCAGAAAATGCCCCGGTGTGATCGGACGTATCTGCCCATAACCCACCACGCCTTCGGCAAAAATTTTCACCATCACGGGTTTGCCTAAAATCTGATTCGCCGGACCGGTGTCGTACGAGCCGCTGGAAAAAATGCGCTGCACCCGCACCGGCAATTCGGTGACAAAAATCTCGATGCGTTCTATTTTCATAAGTAGCTGATTTTATGGACTTTTTACAAAGAGACTTATAACACAATCTTCTTGCTCACCGGCGTGATGTAACCGCCCCACAGCACCATCAGCCGGTTACGATCGGGGTCACCGCACACCACGATGTTAATCACACCAGCACTCGGCAGCACGCGCACCAGCTCCGTTGCATCCACCAAATAGTTTTCTGGCAACAGGCCGCGCTCGACCATGTCGGGAAACTTGAACGCCTCGGAGTGACCGAACTCAATCAGAAACTCCAGCTCACGGCGCTGCACACGCGCATGCTCGTACACATAGTCGCGGCTTTTTGGTTGGTGTAACCAGCCGCCGCCAGCGCCCGCGCCACCGGCGGCGCGATCATGAAGGTGATCATGTTCTGAAAACCATTGGCGCCACGCTCCACCAGCCGCGCAAGGCATGGCTTCTTGGTGACTTCGAAGCTGAGGAATTCCAGCGCGGATTGCGCGGCATTCTTTTCTTCGGTGCCGTAAATCGCCGGCGCCCAGCCCCACGTCACCGTGCCGCAGGCAGTCACGGTGCTGTCGTTCCGGTTAAAGCCGTGCTCGACATGAAAAGGCTCCCACGGATTCTCGGCTTCGTTTTCCGCGATGACGAAATTCATCGGGTAACCGAAAGTGCCCATGTAATTGCGGCCGAACTTGTAGCCCGCTATATTCTTGATGATGAGACCCAGCGCGCGGCCCAGCGACGGGTTGGCCCCCTTGTTGACAAGTTGCGCACCGTTTTCGATGCCCAGTTGCTTCATTGCCGGGCCGTTGATCAACAGAAAGGGCAGCACGCCCCACGTGCTGCCGATGTTGTTGAGGTTGTAGCAGTTATCCGCCAGCGCCTCAACAGCCGCAATCAGCACCGGCATCATCACCGGTTTGCAGCCCGCCATCACCGCATTCGCGGCGATGTTGCGCGGCGTAGCCGCCAGATTCGCCTGCGGCAAAATAGCGATTTGTTCGTCGGGTGCGCGCTGGGTGTGCTTCAAGAATGCCTCGACACGCTCGGGTGTGGGCGGCACCACCGGCAACTCGTCCGACCACAGTTGCTCGCGGAAGTAATCGTTGATTTCGTCGAACGTGCCTTTGAATACGATGGCGTCCGGGCGGCGCGTCGCCGACGCGGGTTCTTCACCATCGGCCCGGCGCGGCACGGTCAACTCGCTGACAATACGATCTATCAGCACGGTTTCCACGTTTTTTTCCACCAGCGCTTCGTTATGCACGCCCACCGCGCCAGGGTACTCCGCCACGCGCAATCCTGTCACACCCTGCGCCTTGCCCGCTGCCCTGGCGATGGCGGTAAAGCCCGTCGTCGTCACCACCACGCTGGGTATGCCCAGCTTTTCCGCTGCTGCCGCCGGCCTCACCGAGGCCGGAGTGCAGGTGCCTCATCCGCCGTTGCCGGTGATGATGGCATCGCAGCCCCATTCCTTTGCCAGCGCGGCAGCTTTGTCGGCAGCCGCTTTTTGCGACACGGGATCGCCGCCGACATAAATCGCCGGAAACTTGTCATAGGGAATGATTTTGACGCCGGGAAATTTTTCGGTCAGCAGCCGACGATAGGCGCGAAACATCTGCTCGCCCTTGAAGTGATTGTTGTACACCTCGCCTATGGTTTTACCTGCCAGTGTGTCCAGATGCCGGCTGACGCCGCCGGCGGGTTTGAGTTGAAGGCCTGCGGGGCTTACTACGCCCATTTTTTCGTTCATTTAGATTCCTTCATTTGAACATGCCAAGTACCGAAACGCTGATCAACTAACGCCGTCGTTCCCGCGCAGGCGGGAACCCATAAGCCCGTTCCACGTGGCAATGTGTTATGGGTTCCCGCCTGCGCGGTAACGACACCGGGGTGTGCGTCAATCCGCTTTAAGTTTCAACTGCCGCACCATATTCCCCCAACGCGCATTCTCGGAGCGCAAGAATTGCGCATACTGATCCGGCGCACTGCCAACAATTTCCAGCCCCAGCTTGGTAAACTGGTCCTTCACTGCCGCCTGCGTCAGTGATTGGCTGAGATCACCATAAATTTTGTTGATCACGTCCCCTGGCGTGCCGGCCGTGGTTAACAGGCCAAACCACGTCACCACCTCAAAGCCCGGCAAGCCCGTTTCGGCAACCGTCGGGAACTCCGGCGCAATCGCTGAACGCTTGGCGCCCGTCACCGCAATGCCGCGCAGCTTGCCGCTTTTCACATGCTGCCCCAGCCCGGCGATACTGGCGGTAAACAGCGATACCTGCCCGCCGATGAGATCGATGATCGCAGCGCCATCGCCCTTGTAATGCACCGGCACCATGTCGATTTTCGCCATGCTTTTCAGCAACTCCATCGACATGTGCGGGGACGAGCCGATGCCGCCGGTGGCGAAATTCACCGCGCTGGGCCGGGCTTTGGCGAGCGCGATCAATTCCTTCACGCTCTTCACATTCATCGACGGATGCACAGCCATCAGCAACGGGTTGTGCGCCACCAGCGACACGGTGGCAAATTCTTTCACCGGATCGTAGAGCGGCTTCGCGTACAGGTACGGCGCGACCGCATGCGTGGTCTGACTGGCGATGTAAAGCAGGTGACCGTCGGGCGGCGCTTTCGCCACCAATTCAGCGCCGATCATGCCGGTGGCCCCCGCGCGGTTTTCAACAACGAACTGCCGTCCCATGCGCTCGGTAAGTTGCGCCGCGACGATGCGCCCGACGATATCGGAAGGCCCCCCGGCAGTGAAACCGACAATCACGCGCACCGGCTTGACCGGATACTGCTGGGCGTTCGCGACACCGGCTCCGAGTAAAAGCAGAATCCCTAAGTAATTGATTTTATTCACTATTTTTTCTCTATTGAATTAACCTGCCGCAAGTACCATGTCCGCGCCCTTCTCCCCAATCGCAATCGACGGAATATTGGTGTTCGACGATGGGATCGACGGACAAATCGACGAATCCACCACCCGCAGGCCTGCCAGTCCGCGCACACGCAATTGCGGATCAACCACCGCCATGTCATCAACACCCATCTTGCAGGTGCCGACCATATGCCAACTGGTCTGGATGGTGCCCTTCATGTAATCGATCAGTCCCGCGTCGTCGTTAACCTCAGGGCCGGGACGCGTCTCGCGCACGATCAAATCCTTCAGCCCTGGTTGCGACGCCACCTTGCGCGCGACGCGCATGCCATCAAGGAACGTCTGCACATCGGCTTCGTGCGACAGATACTTCGGATCCATCGCCGCCTGATGCAACGGATCAGTGGATTTCAGGTGAACGGTGCCGCGTGAAAAGGGTTGCAACACCGTAATTCCGAAAGTGAAACCCGGATGTGGATCCAGCCCTTTGTCCGGCGTGCGCGCATAGCGGTCACGGCCCGACAACGGCAGCAGGCGCAACACCAAGTCGGGCTGCGACACCCGGTCACTGCTGCGGTAATTCATCTGCGCGGTCGCCGAA
The DNA here is from genome assembly GCA_005800795.1 of Burkholderiales bacterium. Classification (GTDB taxonomy): domain Bacteria; phylum Pseudomonadota; class Gammaproteobacteria; order Burkholderiales; family SG8-41; genus UBA5216. The sequence goes on from SYEN01000256.1 coordinate 7,893, forward strand.
CAAATCGTCAGCAGGCCTTCGCGCTTGAACATGAAGCGCAGTCCCTCTTTCAACTTGAGCCACGGGCTGCGCAGCACATCGTTAATGGTAATGGGCTGGGCGCATTCGTAGGTAATGCGCGTGTTTGGGTGATCGCGCAGATTTTCGCCCACGCCCGGCAAATGATGCTGTGTTGCGATGCCAAATTTTTGCAGTACTTCACTGTTCCCGATGCCCGACAACTCCAGAATTTTGGGCGACGCCAGCGGACCGGCTGAGAGAATCACTTCGCGCCGGGCTTTCACCTTGAATGGCGTGTCACCCAGCCGGTATTCCGCGCCGGTTGCACGCTTTTGCTGGTCACCTTCAAGCAAAAGCCGCGTGACAATGGCGTTGGGCAGCACGGTCAGGTTCGCACGCTTCAACACCGGGTTGAGATAGCCCACCGGCGTGCTGTTACGCCAGCCGTTACGCGTGGAGTACTGCAAATAAAATGCGCCTTCATAGTTCCCGTCGTTATAGTCAGCAGGCTTTTTGTAACCTGCTTCACCGCATGCCTGCAAAAAGGCATCCGACAACGGGTCAAAATTCGTCAACGGCGTGCAATGTATCGGACCACCGCTGCCACGCACTGACTGATCGCCTTCAGGGAAATCCTCCAGTCGCTTGAAAATCGGCAGCATGTCGTTGTAGCCCCAGCCCTCACAGCCGGCCGCGCGCCAGTTGTCGTATTCCTGCGGATCGCCGCGCACGAACAGATTGCCGTTGATAGAACTGCAACCGCCGATCACGCGCCCGCGCGTCCAGCGCTGGGGTTGACCGTTCAAGTGCATCTGCGGCTCGGTCATGTACGGCCAGATCAGGTTTTCGTCGTTCAGCACGTGCGCAACAAACAGGGGCACCTTGATGTTGAAACTGGTGTCGCGCCCGCCCGCTTCGAGCAGCAGCACGCTGTGCCCTGCCCCGGACAGTTTGGCGGCCATCACGCAGCCGGACGAACCCGCACCGATGACGACATAATCGAATTCAGCGTTGTCCGCTATGGAATTGACGTACATGGTATCCCCGAATGTGAAGCGGCTGGACAGCCCAAGCCCCACATTCTAAGGGCTGGCGAGGTTGCCCAACAGCGCATTTTTCATGCGCAGCAAGCCCAGCCATTGCTGGCGCCAGAAGCCGAGGCCGTAATCACGGCCTTCAAGCTGATCGCGGATGCCTGTCGGCTCCCACTTTGATGTGAAATTCGCGGTGTGGAACACAATATCCCAAAGCGGAAACAATACCGCGAAGTTGCAGCCCTGATATTGCCCCTCGTGGCCCACGCCGATGGCGTGGTGGGCACGGTGAAACCGGGGGCTGACCAGAAGGCGCTCGCCCAACCAGCCAAAACTCACCCGCGCGTTGACGTGTGACAGGCTTTCGAGCATGCGCCCGGCGATGATGATGGTGACGTATTGATTCGACGGCACACCGATGGCCAACGCCACCAGCGCCACCACCGCCGAGGTGATGAGATCATCAACGATATGGTTGCGATCGTCAGCCCAGAATGTCATCTGCCGCTGGCTGTGATGC
>SYEN01000257.1 GCA_005800795.1 Burkholderiales bacterium
CAACCATCTCGATCTCGAAATGCGCCACGCGCTGAACGTGGCGCTGGCGGAATACGAAGGCAGTCTGGTGCTGGTGTCGCACGACCGCGCGTTATTGCGCAGCGTGTGTGACAGCTTTTTGCTGGTGGTGGATGGCAAGGTGACGGAATTCGACGGCGACGTGGACGACTATCTGGAGTGGCTCACCGCGCGGCGTATCGCGCTGGGCAAGCCGGCGGGGGAACTGAAAGCCGCTGAGAAGCCGCAGCCCGCGCCACAGGTGCCGCGCCAACCGCGTGAAGCTCGGATGACCCCACAAAAGAAATCGCAAGGCAGCCGCCGACCGCTCGAAAAGGAAGCCGAAAAACTTGACCGCGATCTGGCGAAATGGAACAACGAAAAGCTCGGCCTTGATACGCGGCTGGCCGATCCGGCGTTGTATCAAACGGCGTCCACGGCGGATTTACGCGACATGGCCGCGCGGCAGACGGAGCTCGCAAAGTTGATCGATACTGCCGAGCAGCGCTGGCTGGAAGTGCATGCCGCGCTGGAGGCTATGGGCACTGTCTAGCGGTTATAAAAAATATCAATAAAATCAAATACGTATGAACGATCCGCGCACGCCGTCCACGGGCGCAACGGGGCTGGCGTGGGTGCTGCCCGCCGCGATGGTCGCGCAGACCTTCACCGCAGCGATGATGTTTGCGCCGGCGGTGCTGGCGCCTGCGGCGAGCGTGGATATTGGTTTGCCCGCCACACTTGTGGGTGTGGTGACAGCGCTGTCGTATCTGGCAGCGGCGATGGCCGCACCCACGGCAGGTGCGCGCGTGCCGCGTCTGGGCGCGATGCGCATGTCGCAAGGGTGTTTGCTGGTCTCGGGGGCGGGGCTGGCGTTTACGGCGCTGGTGCATCCCATCGCGATCATTCTTGCGGCGCTGGTGATCGGCATCGGCTATGGGCCGTCCACGCCGGCCGGTTCGGCACTGCTGGCCGAACACACCCCGCCGCGCTGGCGCAACGTGATCATGTCGGTGCGGCAAACCGGCGTGCCTATAGGCGGCGCGCTGGCAGGCTTTGCGATTCCGTGGCTGATTTCCGCCGTTGGCTGGCGCATGACGGTGCTGGTGTGCGGCGGCGCGTGCGTGCTGATTGCGCTGGCGTTGCAGCCACTGCGCGCAGGCTTCGATCACCCGGATGCGCGCGCGAGTGCTGCCCCGGCCGGGGTGAGCGACGCGTGGCGGCTGCTGATGTCGCACGACGAATTGCGGCGCATTTCGCTGTCAGCGTTTTTGTTCGGCGGCGTGCAGTTGTCATTTGCGAGTTTTCTGGTGGTGCATCTGGTGGAGCAGGCGCAGCTATCGGTGGTGCGGGCGGGGGCGGTACTATCGGCGGGAATGTTGTCGGGGGCGATCGGGCGGTTGGTGTGGGGCGTGGCGGCGGATTACTTTCGTAACGCGCGCGCCGTGTTGATCGCACTGGGTGCGGTCAGCGCGATATGCGCCGTGCTGATGACGCAAGTCACACCGGGCTGGCCGTATGCGCTGATCGTCGCGTTGGCGAGTATCTTCGGCGCTGCGACGCTGGGTTGGAACGGCGTATATATCGCCGAACTCGCGCGCGTGGCGCCGCCGGGCAAGGTGGCGATGGCCACCGGCGCTTCGCTGTTTTGCGCGTACTTCGGTGCGGTGACAGCGCCGCCGGTGTTTGCGTGGGTGTTGTCGCTGGGTGGCTATACGGCGGGGTATCTGATGCTGGCCGCGCTGGCCGTCGCGGGCGTGGCGTCGCTGCTTTACCGGCGCTGATTTACCGTCACTGATTGCACCGCGTATTTTCGGTTACACTTTATGCGAGGGCGGCGTCCGCTGCCGATGACTGATTGTTACAGGAGCATTCCCATGGCTTTGATGGATTTCATCAAGGGCGAACTGCTGGATGTCATTGAGTGGACGGATGACTCGCGCGACACGCTGTCGTATCGTTTTCCCGATGAAGACAAGGCGATCAAGCGCGGCGCGCAGCTGATCGTGCGCGAATCGCAGGTGGCGCAGTTTGTTTACCTTGGGGAGTTTGGCGATACCTTCAAGCCCGGCAAGCACACACTGGTCACGGATAACATCCCGGTGCTGACCAAACTGAAAAGCTGGAAGTATGGTTTTGAGTCGCCGTTCAAGGCCGATGTGTATTACGTCACCACGCGGCTTTTCACCGGCAACAAGTGGGGCACCGCCAACCCGATCATGCTGCGCGACAAGGATTTTGGCATTGTGCGGCTGCGCGCGTTCGGCACCTACGACTTCAAGATTGCCGATCCCAGGGTGTTTTTGAAGGAAGTCGCTGGCAGCGATTTTCATTTTCATCTGGACGAATTTGCCGACACCATGCGCAGCCGCATGGTCAGCGTGTTTTCTGATGCCATGGCGAGCTCCGGCGTGCCAGCGCTGGACATGGCCACGCGTTACACTGAACTCGGTGACGCGCTGCTGCAACTCATCAACCCGCAAATCGGGCCGAAGTATGGTCTGGAACTCACCAGCTTTCTGGTGGAAAATGTTTCCGTGCCGCCGGAAGTCGAGCAGGCCATCGACAAGCGGTCGAGCATGGGTGCTATCGGCAATCTGAACGACTACGTAAAATTCCAGATGGCCGAGGGTATGGGGCAGGGGCAACCCGGCGGCGGCATGGGCGGCCAGGCGGCCGAGATGGCGATGGGATTTGCGATGGCGCAGCAGATGATGAACCAGCCTGGCGGCATGTTGGGCGCCCAGGGCACGCCCGCGATAGCGCCGGGCGTGGGGGTGGGTGCAGCGGGGCCTGCGCCTGCAGCGTCGGGAGTGCCGGAGTTGATGGGCATCGCCGACGTGGCGAAACTGCTTGGCGTATCCGAGGCAGACGCGCTGTCAGCGCTGGAAAAGGGCGACATCAAGGGCAAGAAAATCGGGTCCACGTGGCGCATCACGCGTGCGGCAGTGGATGAGTTTTTGAAGAGTTGATGGAGATTTCCTCTCGCCCGCGCTGCGCAGGTGGGGCGAGAGGCGGCGCCAGAACCGGAGCATGTATGAAGGCACGCGTGCAGGTTTCGTTAATCATTGCTCTGCTGTCTGCATTCCTGCTCATGTCCTGCGACAGCATCACCGGCGGCGGCGATAAAGCAGGCAAGGCGGAAAAATCGACCGCCGGCGTGGCCAAGTCCGACAAAAAATCCGACAAGAAAGGCAAGGAGGGCCCGGCCATTCCGGTGACTGTCGCCTCCGTCAGCGAGCAAACCTTGCCGCTGAAGATTCAGGCCATCGGCAATGTCGAGGTGCAAACCACGGTGGCGATCAAATCGCGGCTGGATGGCCAGATCGTCAAGGTCGGTTTCGCCGACGGGCAGGACGTGGCCAAGGGCCAGATGCTGTTCGAAATCGACGCACGGCCCTTGCAGGCGCAACTGGAGCAGGCGCGTGCCACGCTCGCGCGTGACCGCGCGCAGCTGGATCGCGCGCGCCAGCAGGAAGAGCGTTACAAGGATCTGCTGCAAAAAGGCTTTGTGTCGCAGGATGCCTACGCGCAGTTTCGCACCAACGTCGATACTGCTGCCGCCACGGTAAAGGCCAGCGAGTCGGCCGTCGACAACATGCGCGTGCAAACCGAATATGCGGTGATCCGTTCGCCGATTCAAGGGCGTGCAGGTAAGATATTGATTCAACAGGGAAATTTGGTAAAGGCTAACGACACGCCGTCACTGGTGGTGATCAATCAACTGGCGCCGATTTACGTGAGTTTTGCGGTGCCGGAACAATACCTCGGCTTGATCCGCAAATACATGGCGGCGGGCAAACTGGCGGTGGAGGCGTTGCCGCCCAATGCGGGCGAGGGTACGGGAACCAGTGGCAGCGGCTTTGCAGCGGGCGCCAGAGGCTCGTTGGCCTTCGTCGACAACACGGTGGATGCCACCACCGGTACGGTGCGTCTGCGTGCGGTGTTTGACAACAAGGATAAATCCCTGTGGCCGGGGCAGTTTGTCACGGCGTCCGTGACGTTGAACGAACAGCAGAACGCGCTGGTGGTGCCATCGCAAGCCGTCCAAACGGGGCCGAAGGGCCAATATGTTTATGTGGTGAAAGACGGGGTGGCGCTGATGCGTGAGATCACGGTGGAGCGCGCCGATGGCCCGCATACCGTGGTGGCCAAGGGCCTGGCCGGCGGCGAGCAGGTGGTGGCGAGCGGTCAGTCGCGGCTGGTGCCGGGGATGAAAGTCAGCATCCGGCCTGACGCGCCGAAGCCGTAAACCGCCGATGAACATTTCCGAGATATTCATCAAGCGTCCGGTGATGACCGGGCTGCTGATGATCGGCATTCTGGCCTTTGGCATCATGGCCTATCGCGTGCTGCCGGTGGCCGCACTGCCCAACGTGGATTTCCCCACCCTTCAGGTC
>SYEN01000258.1 GCA_005800795.1 Burkholderiales bacterium
CGGAATCAAGCGCCGATGTCGCCTCATCCAGAATCAAGACCGGCGCATTCTTGAGCAGCGCGCGCGCAATCGCCAGTCTTTGGCGTTGTCCGCCCGACAGTTTGACGCCGTTCTCGCCGACGAGGGTGGCAAAGCCCAGAGGCATCTGACGAATGAATTCAGTGGCATGCGCGGCATCGGCGGCGGCTTGAATTTGCGCCTCACTGGCGCCCTTCATCGCGCCATAGGCAATGTTGGCCGACACCGTGTCGTTGAACAGCACCACGTCCTGACTGACTAGCGCGATGTTTGCACGCAGGCTGGCGAGCCTGAGGCTTGTCAGATCATGGCCGTCGAGCGTGATGCGCCCGGACGTGGGCCGGTAAAAACCCGGCACCAGATTCGCCACCGTGGTTTTGCCCGCACCCGAAGCACCCACCAGCGCCACCGTTTCGCCGGGCTGGATGTGCAGGTTGATGCCGTCAAGCGCGGGCCGCTCCGCGCCGTCATATTGCAAGCGTAAGTTTTCAAACACTAATTCACCACGTGCCCGTTCGATGTGTGAATCGCCAGTGTCGGGCTCGCCCGGTTGGTCTAGCAAGGCAAATACGCTTTCTGCCGCCGCCAACCCGCGCTGCAGCGGCTCGTTCACACTGGTGATGCGTTTTAGCGGCGCGGTCAGCATCAGCATTGCGGTCAGGAACGACACAAAGGTGCCGACAGTGATCGACGTATCGCGCGTGGCGAAAAAGATGATCGCCGCCAGCGCACAGGCTGCGATGAGTTGCACGAACGGCACGCTCGCTGCGGTGGCGGCGATCTGCTTCATCAAAAAACGCCGCACGCGATTGGCCTCGTGTTCGAAACGCCCGGCCTCATACCCCTGTCCGCCATAGAGCTTGACGACTTTATGGCCCTCGATGGCCTCCTGAATCACTTGTGTCATTTCGCCCATCGAGTTTTGCACGTCGCGGCTGGTATTGCGCAAGCGTACGCTGGCCAGCCGTACGATCAGCACAATCAGCGGCGTCATCAGCAGGGAAAACAGCGTGAGCTTCCAGTTGAGCCAGAACATCCAGGCCAAGAGGCCGATGAACGCCACGCCGTCCTTGAAGATGGCCACCAGCACGCTGGTGGCGGCATACGTGACCTGCATCACGTCAAAGGTGAGTTTGGAAATCAGATTGCCCGAAGCCTGTTCGTCGTAATACGGCGTGGGCAGTTCAAGCAGGCGCGCGAACATCTGCTGGCGCAAATCCATCACCAGCCGGTTGCTCACCCACGCCATGCAATAGGTGGCCGCGTACTCCGCCAGCCCGCGCACGAGGAACAAGCCGATAATCACCAGCGGCATCCAGCGGATGGCCGCCGCGTCGCGCTCGACAAACACACCATCGAACAGCGGTTTCATCACCGCTGGCAGCGTGGCCTCGGTCAGCGCGACCAGTATCGTGCCTGCGATGGCGGCTAAAAATATCGAGCGATAGGGCGCGACATAGCGCAACAATCGCAGGTACAACTCACGGCTGGAAACCGATCGGGCGGGGGTGCGCGGAGATTCATTCACCGTCGCACCATAGCAAATTTTTGACGTTAATTCAATAACTTAGGTGTAGATGGCCGTAAGCGAAACCACACTGAAAGTTACTCGTACGCCACGCCATAATTATCGCGAAAAGTAAACTCCGCAATGGCCTTGCGCGTGCTTGGTTTCAGATCTTTCGCGCGCACTTCCTCGATCAAATCCTCGACGCGACCACGATGGCCTGCCACCAAGCCGGCCACCACTTTGGCGTTGGCGGGAACGTTGAATGCCTTGGCGATCTTGTCGCCATCGAGGCCCGCCATGGCGTGCACGGTGAGGCCCATGGCGTAGCCTTGCACCATCATGTTTTGCATTGCCATGCCCAGGTCGAGCAGATAATTTTGTATGCCGTTTTTTTCCGGCTGTTCTTCCGGTACGCCGATGATCGCCATCTTGAGCGGCGCGACCGTCGCCCACTGCTTATTGCCGGCCGACAGCGCGTCGTCATAGGCGCGCTGCGCTTCGGCGCTGGAGGCAATCAGCACGCGCCACGGCTGGCGGTTGTTCGACGACGGCGCCCAGCGGAAGGCTTCGAGCAACGTTTCAACCGCCTCGGCTTCCAGCGGTTTGTTGGCGAAATGGCGGTCGCTGCGGCGATCGTGAATGGCGGGGATGAGTTTGCTCATGACGGGGCTTTCGGGATAAAGGCAGGCGAGTGGAAAAACGGGAGGATACGCGAGGCAAATTTAATTTGCGGACTTTTGTCACACTTGCCATTCAAAACGCCCGCAATATACCCAAAAATGTGAAGTACTTCACAGACTAATTTCGCATGCAGTGAGACACTTCAATTGCGCAACCGACCCCTCCTCCTCCTTAGTAGGTTGCGTTTCCACCGCGCTGGGTTTCCCAGCGCGGTTTTCTTTTGTGGCGCTGTAACCGCTGGTGCGATGTAACTAATTGTTTTAATTGATTATTTTGCAAATCCTGAATTAATCCGCTTTCGCCCCGTAAACTTTGATCACCTTCGCCCACTTGGCGATTTCATCCGTCACGAACGCGGCAAACTGTAGGGGCGTCGAAGGCAATGCGTCCAGGCCCTGCACAGCCAGTTGATCCTTCACTTCAGTCGCGTTAAGCGCTGTGGTGATTTCACGATTCAACCGCGCGATGATTTCCGGCGGCGTGCGCGTGGGCACAAAAATCCCCTGCCAGATACTCGCTTCAAATCCTGGCAGGCCCGATTCCGCAATCGTTGGCACGCCCGGCGCAGCACTGGAGCGAGTAGCGGTCGACAGCCCCAGCCCGCGCACGCGCCCCGCCTGCATGTGGCCGAGCGCAGTGGCGGTGGAGTTAAACGCCACTTGAATCTGCCCGGATATCAAATCAGTGGTGGCCTGCGCCACGCCCTTGTAGGCGACGTGCGTGAGTTGCACGCCCGCCATCGCCGCAAACAACTCGGTGATCACATGCGCTGAACTGCCACTGCCGCCACTGGCGTAATTGAGTTTCCCCGGCTGCGATTTGGCCAGCGCAATGAACTCCTTCACCGTTTTCACCGGCAGCGACGGATGCACGATCAGCACCATCGGTGCCGAGGTGGTGCGCGACACCGGCGCGAAATCGCGTTGCAAATCGTAAGGCAGTTTGGCGAACAGACTCATGTTGATCGCGTGCGTGTTGGTGCCCAGCATCAGCGTGTAACCATCGGGCGCGGCTCGCGCGGCAAGCTCCGCGCCGATGTTGCCGCCCGCGCCGCCGCGATTGTCGATCACCACCTGCTGGCCGATTTGCGCGACGAGCTTTTGCGCGAGGATGCGCGACACGATGTCGGCATTGCCGCCGGCGGCATAGGGCACGATAAAACGCAGGGGGCGGTTGGGGTAAGTGCCCTGTGCCGCCGCTTGTGCCACCGGCAGCGCGCCGAATATCCACACCAGCGCGCAAAAATAGTGTTTCAAAACAATTACTTACAGCATCATGGCTGAGGTGGCAACGTCGCTACAAACGTCGCCCGCGCAAACAGCTTGTCGGCGTAACGCTTCAAGCCCGGATACTTGCCGCGCCAATCGTAGCTCGCGTACGCGCGATCCAGATAGCCCAGCGCCATGCCAATACAAATGTCGCCGAGGCTGAACGCACCGCCATGACAAAATTCGTTGGCGCCAATATCCGTTTGCGCCTTGGCGAGGCCAGCGTCAATTTTCTGCACTTGCTTTTGATACCACGCCGCGCTGGCGTCGCACCCTTCGGCGTACCGCGAGTCATGCGTTAGCGCCACAATGGCGTCGGTAATGCCGTCGCCCAGCGCTTCCCACTCACGTACGGCGATGCGCGCATTGAATTCCGCGGGGATCAATGTCGGGCCGCTGCCGATGCCGTCAAAATATTCAACGATCACCGACGAATCGATCATGCCCTTGCCGTTATCAAGCACCAGCACCGGCACTTTCGACAGCGGATTGTATTGTGGCACCAATGATCCGGGATCCGCCGCGCGTGCAGGGGAGAATTCGCAGGTGACGTTTTTTTCCAGCATCGCAATGCGCGCCTTGCGGGCATACGGGCTGCCGAGGGAACCGAGTAATTTCATGGGACATCCTTTGGTCGAAGAAGCGCAATAGTATAAGACTCGCCGTATGAAATCCGCCATTGTCCGCACCGTGCCATGGAATTTGTTGATACTGCCCACCGCCGCGCTGGCGCTGACCTACCCCACTAAGCCGGTACGCATCATCCTGACCTATCTGGGGAGCACCGAATTCGCTGGCCACTGAATCGCAGCCAATCTTTCACCGGCGCAGGGCCAGAAAGTGGGGGTCGATCTGCGGCCTGGCTCTGGCGGCAAGATCGGCCACGAACTCGCCGCCGAGGCCGTGCCCGCCTGATCGAACCCGGCGCGCTCGTCGTAGTACTCCAACAAGGCCGCCCCGGCCACGCGGCGGTGGACGTGTATGAAACCGAGCCGGTGTTAAACGGCGACCACCCGCTGCTGAAAATGCCCAACGTGATTTGCACCCCGCGTCTGGGTTATGCGGTGACCAGCACGTTTGAGAATTTGTATGGCGCGGCGATTGATAACCTGCTGGCTTATGCGGCGGGGGCGCCGGTGAATGTGGTGAATGCCGGGGTGTTGGGGGTGAAATAGGCTGTGTGGTGCCTGAGCAAGCGATGCCGCGAGAGGCCAGATATCGGCCTGATGTAAGTGTTTGTTTTAATATATATTATTTTCAGCGTTTCATGTTTGACCGGCAGTTACCCTGCCCGGCAAGCTAACCACAATGTGGCAAATTTCTTGCGAAAACCCGTTGAATTAGTCCATTCGGTCTATTGCAAGGGGGGGAAATCAGCTACCGTTTCCTGACGCAAACCATCACTTCGCCCGGTTATGCGATAGACGGTCCGGCGTTTTCACCAGCGGCGAAATTTAAAGGAGCAACCAATTGAAAAACTTGAAAACGTATCTGTTGGCATTGCCGCTGTTGCTGGGTTTTTTGTTGACCGCGCCTGTGCAAGCGGCGGCGATTAACTGGACGCTTAGCGGGGTGACTTTTGACGATGGTGGAACAGCGAGCGGCATTTTTAGCACCGATTCGGTAACTGGTAGCCTTTTGTCGTGGGACGTTACGACTACGGGAAGCAGCGGGAACCACTACCTCAGCGGAGCTGCTGGGGATGGTCATATAGATTTAGTGAATGGGTTTGAGCTTCTTGACACAGATCTTATTTTTGCATTTCCACCCAGTCTTCCAAGTCTTAGATCATATCAATTCCGTTTCGAGTTCTTGAATCCTTTGAACTTCCCTGGGGGCAACCCAATAGTTGCTGGTATGGAGGGAGGGCGCACTACGCTAAGCGGGATCGCCACGTCAGTATCCGCCGTCCCCGAACCCGAAACCTATGCCATGATGCTCGCCGGTTTGGGGCTGCTGGGTTTCGCCGCTCGCCGCAGAAAGCAGGCGCAAGCGGCCTGATAGGTTTTTGCTGTCTTTAAACAAACCCCGCTGCGGCGGGGTTTTGTTTTTGATCCATACAAGATTCGTGTAAGTGAAAAACTAACCTCGTCGTTCCAGCGAAGGCGGGAATCCATAACCCTGTCTCAGTTGGCGCTGTGTTATGGGTTCCCGCCTTCGCTGGAACGACAGGTAAGATTTTCGACGAATTTTGGGGAAAGCGGACCACAAAAATATCAATAAAAATAGATGCTTACGTCTACGCGGTCATCGGCATCGGTAAAGGCAACACAAACCCGCACTCCCCCGCCACCCGCCGCAGCACATCCGGATAATCACTGATGATGCCGTCAACACCCAGCGCCATCATGTGCCGCATCTCGGCTTCGGTATTGACCGTCCACACCACCACCTTTAGGCCTAGCGCTTGCGCTTCGTTAACCACGGCGGCGTCGATGTCATTGGAACACGGCGACCAGATCGAGCCACCCGCCGCCTGCACCATGCGCGGCACCGAACCGCCGAACTGGCTGGTATGTAAGCCGTTGTTCCACGGCGAAGCGGTTTCATGCGCCAGAATGTTGTCCGTAAAGGGCTGCTGCGCGCTGAGATACGACGTTTCGATCTGCGGCGCTTCACGCTGCACCACCGCCAGCGTGCGCCAGTCGAATGACTGAATCACCGCGCGCGCGCCCAGCTGGTCGCGTTCTATCAACGCGATCAATGCCCGCGCAAAGCCATCGGGCGCCACCGAGCGTTCGGGATGCAGCGGCGAAATCTTGGTTTCGATGTTAAAGCGCACCGTATCGTTGCCCGCTTTGCGAACAAGGGCGAACACCTCCGCCAGACGCGGCATGAGCGTGCCGTCGATCGGCTGCTGATGTGGAAAGCGCATTGCGTATTCGCACGCCGGATTGATGCGCCCGACGTCGAACTGTTGCAGCTCATCGAACTTAAGCTGATTGATAGCGAGATCGCTACGCGTGATCCACTGGCCATCTGGCCCGCGCGTGATTTCTGGATTCAGCGTCGAATCGTGACTCACCACTACCACGCCGTCGCGCGTGATCGCGCAATCAAGTTCCAGCGTGGTGACGCCGATGGACAGCGCGCGGGCGAATGCTGGCAGCGTGTTCTCCGGCAGCAGGCCGCGTGCGCCGCGGTGGCCTTGGATATCGATGGCTTGAGTCATGCGCGCATTTTGCCATGATCGAAATACGTGGTAGCGAGTGGTATAGCCGCTGGTATCCCGTAACACGCTACGCTCCCTACGGGCAACGATTGCTGTCTTTACGGTGGAATAAAATTTATGGCGCAACTCGACAAGCGCTAACCCCCGGCCACCGCCCCCAACAACGGCCCCAACATAGCCGCCCCCAACCTCCGACTACGCTCCCCGTTCCACCCCACTTCGGCATCCGGCAGGTTGGCGTTGTCCTTGAACGGCAATTCCAGCGTCAGCGACAGGCAGCCGTAGGTGTGGCCGACCCACTTTGACGCGAGTTGCAGGGCTTGTTCGCGGTACTTGCCGGCGGCGTAGCCGTGCACATCCTGAAAATCCGGGCTGGCGCGTTTGAAATCGGTGATGAACGTGCTTTGCACCGTGGCTTGTTCCGATGTGAAGCCCGGCAGCATTTCGCCGCCGGAGACGAACACGTAGGGCAGGGCTTCGTCGCCGTGTACGTCGATGAAGGCATCGGCGCCGGTTTGCTGGATGCGTTGGCGCACGAGGAAAACCTCAGGGCTTAATTCCAGGCTGGGGTTCGCCCATTCACGATTGAGATTCGCGCCGGCGGCGTTGGTGCGCAGGTTACCGTTCACGCTGCCATCCGGGTTCATGTTCGGCACCAGGTGAACCACTGCCGCGTCGAGCAGTTTGCGTGAAATGGGATCGGCGCGATCCAGCAGACGTTCGATCATGCCTTCGACAAACCACTCGGCCATGGATTCGCCGGGGTGCTGGCGGGCGATGATCCAGATTGTTTTTTTGCTGTTACCCGCACTGCCAATGGTGACGAGATCAATGTCGCGTCCCTCGACCGAGGCGCCCAGGCGTTCGACGTGCGCGAGTGGTGAATTGCTCACGCGGCCGATCAGCGCCTGATGGCGTTCGAGTGAGTAGGGTTCAAAGTAGGCGTACCAAATGGCATCGTGCTGCGGCGTGTGCTCCACCGTCATCACGCCGCCTTCATAACGCGTCGGCACGCGAAACCAGTGCGCGCGGTCGTAAGACGCGACCGCGCGGTAATCTACCCAGCCTTGCGGGTAAGCGCAGGCGCCCGCGTTCTCGAAGCGCAGCGTACAGGCGAGCCCGCGCGCGCCGGAGAGGCGAAAGTGAAACCACTGGCTGAAGTCAGCGTGGGAATCTTTGCGGATGTTGAGTTTGATGTCCGCGGTGGTGTTGGTGTGCGCGATGTTGAGGACTTCGATGGCGCCGGAATCGAAGTGGTGGGATATGGTGGGGGTCATTTGAGAGGGCCAATTTTCACTAAGCGCAAGGGTGTCTACACCTAACCCGTTGTTCCCGCGCAGGCGGGAACCCATAACATAGTGCCACCTGAGACGGGCTTATGGGTTCCCGCCTGCGCGGGAACGACGGGGATACTTTTACGGGCGAAGGCAATTGGAACAACTAGTCATGTGCGCTGCAACATAGCGGCACAGCGGCACTACCACACTACGACAATATGACACTACGTCAGCGGCACCACCGCCACCTGAGCCTTAAACGCCGCGCGCGACGAAATCGCCGCATACCACCGATCCAGATGCGGCGTCGCTGGCCGCTCGGGAATCAATTGCATATAGCGGTAAATCATGATGCCCAAGGGGATGTCGCCATACGAAAATTCGTTGCCGGCGAGGTACGCGGTCTTGCCCAGTTGCGCGTCCATGATTTGCGCTGCAATGACGGTTTTTTCCTTGCCGGTGGCGATGGCCTTGGCGTCGCGCTGTTCGGGCGGTGTGCGAATCAGGCCCCAGAACACGGGTGTGATCGCCGGTGCCATCACCGACAACTGCCAATCCATCCACATATGCGCCCGCGCGCGCGCCTTGAGGTCGGCGGGTTCCAGCGTGCGGTTCGCGTGCTTGGCCGCGAGATAGCGGAGGATCGAGTTGGATTCCCACAGCGTAAAGCCATCGGCTTCTTCGAGTGTGGGCACCAGCGAATTCGGATTCATCGCGAGGTATGCGGCATCCTTGGTCTTGCCGAACGCACCGCCGACGTCGATGCGGTCGAACGGCAGGTTCATTTCAGCCAAACCCCAAATGACTTTCTGTACGTTCGATGAGGTGTTGCGGCCCCAGATTTTCAGCATGATGATGTTTCCTTTTGGTTGATCCAGTTAAACATGCCCGAAGCGCCACCGCTCAAGGGTCACGGTATCAAAAACGCCCCCGCGGTTGAACGGCTCATGGGCCCAGAAGGTTTCAGCTTCGGCCTTGCTGGCGACGTCGAGCATGAGCAGGCTGCCGATGGTGCGCTCGCCGCTGTCGTCAAGCAAAGGCCCGCGCGCGATGGTGATGCCGCAGTGCTGGTTGAGGTAGGCCAGATGCGCCTCACGCAGCGGCGCCCGGCGCGTGTTGCTGTCAGCGCTATCTAGCGCATGAATGACGAATTGCATGGTGCCGGGTTTGCGTGGGTAGTCGCGTTGCCGCACGTCAAGGGCCGGTTTCCAGCGCTCGATGTTGATGGCCTCAAAAATATTCGCCCTAGTATACGGATCGGCGTTGATGTAAGCCGTGGCTGCCGCGCGATTCAGGAACTCGATCAGGCGCAGGCTGCCGATGGCGTTTTTGTTGTCATCGGTGAAGAGCGGCCCGGAATACCAGGTTTCTTTCGCATAGCCATCGAGAAAATTCCGGTGCGCCGGAAGCGTGGCTTCGCGTAGTGCATCGATATCGGTTTTGGCGCGGCATTTGATCAGCCAGTGCATGGCGAGGGTTCCTGGGCCTGTTTTTTATTGGGGTTTGATCCCCGCCGCAAGCACCGCCGCACTCCAGCGCTTGATTTCCGACAGATGGTATTTGGCAAATTCAGCGGAGGTGCCGCCAGCGGTGGTCATGAACGATTGCCGGAAATACTCCTGTGCCTGCGGCGACTTGAGATAGCGGTTGGTGGTGTCGTTCCAGCGCTGCGCGAGTGGCGCAGGCAGGTTTTTGGGGCCGTAGATCGCGTACCAGATGTTGGCCTCGAAATCGGCCACGCCGGCCTCTGCGAGCGTGGGAAGATCGGGCGCGTAGTCGACGCGCTGCGCGCTGGTTACGCCCAGTGCGCGCAGGCGGCCGCTTTTGACATGCTGCAGCAGTGTGCCCGGCGTGTTGAAAAACAATTTGACCTGGCCGCCGATGAGATCGGTGATGGCCGGCGCGCCGCCTTTGTAAGGCACGTGCAGAAAGTCGGTTTTGGTGGCCACCTTGAACATTTCAAGGATCAGATGCACGGTGCTGCCTACGCCGCTGGAGGCGCCGGTCAACTGCCCTGGCTGCGCGCGGGCGAGCGCGATCAACTCCTTCACCGATTTGGCGGGCAAGCCGGGATGCACTACCAGCATCGATGCCGAGTGGGTGGCGAGCACCACCGGCATCAGATCACGTGCCGGGTCAAAGCGCATGCCGCGGTAAGTGGCCGGAAGAATCGCGATGGCGGAGCTGGTGCACAGCATGGTGTAGCCGTCCGGCTCGGCGCGCACCACGACTTCGGTGCCGATTTGCGTGCCGGCGCCGGGGCGATTGTCGACGATCACCTGTTGGCCCCACAGTTCGGATAGTCCGCCGGCCAGAGCACGCGCCACCAGATCGACCGAGCCGCCGGGCGTGTAAGGATTGACCATGCGCACCGGGCGCGTGGGGAAGTCGCGCTGGGCTTGAGCAGTGACGCTCCACCCGGGCAGGATACCGAGCGCCACGCACACGCAGACGGCCACACCGGGTCGGGCGCGCGGCATCACGGTTCTTCCCCGTGCGGGGGAGCAAATGTAACTATTTGTTTTTATTGACATTTTCGTTTCTCACCCCAGTTTATTCAGGTCTTGCGAGAAAAACTCTTGCAAGTAGGCCAGATACGCCTTGCGATTGGCGTCATCCATATAATCGATTTTGACGCCGATGCCCGCGTCGGTGCTGTGGCGCACTTCCACCTCGCAATCGACAGCAACACCCGGCGCAAGGTTCAGGTGCACGCCGATTATGGTGCTGGGCGCGAACTCCCGCGTGCACAGCAGCAGCATGCCGCCGTCGCTTAAATCCTGCACCAGCGCACGGTAAAGTTTGTCCTCGAAAAAAATGTCGCTCTTGGGCGTGACGGTGAGGCGCGGGGATTTGCGCAATTGTGCTTTGCTGGTGGAGTCAGCCATAAGTATTTTCTGAGTTGCCATCAAGGGCGATTACTCGCCGCCCAGATATTCAATGCCCAGCACGTACTCCATCAGGCGCCAGCCCGCAGGGGTGCGCGCAAAACAGGCGCGGTATTCGATGGCGCTGCGGATGTGCTCGGCGGGCACGTAGCCGTCGCGCGCGGCACCCGCTCCCGTGTAGCGCACTTTCACCCAGCGTTGTTGGGATTGTTCTTCCTTGTCCGCGACCTCCCAGTCGCGCACGCCGATGATGTCGTAGCTCAGGTTGCCGAGCGTGCCTGCGTTGTGCGACGGCGCGTCTTTCACCAGCGCCTCTTTCACCACGACGGCGCCGCTGTGATACGGATCGACATGGTCCAGCGGCCATTTGATCGGCACGTAGGGGGCGCACAGCAGGCGTGGGCTATTCTTCGGTTGATACCACGCGCTGCCTAATTGCAGCACCACGGACAGCTCTTGCAGCAACTGGCGATCCCTGGTGTCCTTGACGTCTCTGGTTTCGCCGTCAAAATCCCACAACTTACGGAAAGAGGCAATGCCGCGCGGCGCTTCCAGCGGATTCAGAATATTGCCGTCAATAATGCCTGCCAGCGCGCGACGGTCACCGCGCTGCAAGACGCCCAGCAGCCAGCCGCGAAATTGCACCCAGGAGAGGTCGGCACTGCCTTCGTCCACCGGCGGCATTTTGCGCTGTACGGGCTTGGCGGCGGGCTTGGGCGCTGGCGCGGGTGTCGCTGCGGGTGTTTGTGCCGCAGGTGCTTGTGCCTGCGCTGGGGGAAGCAACACCACCAGCAGCGCTAAGGCCGCGAGCGGAATCCGCAGGAATTTCGTACGTGCGAACATGCTGTTACCAAGGTTTAAACGAGGCGCCAATGGTAAGCGTAGCTCTCGCGGCTTACAACAGGCGCGGGGCCGGTTTCCAGAGGGGGGCATGCTATAATTTCTGCCGCAATTCAGAAATCAAACGCGGCTCACCACACAAGGCAAAGAGGGCATCATGGCGCGCATCGAAGTCAAATCCGAGATTACCGGGACGGTATGGCAGGTTAAATCCAAACCCGGCGATACGGTGGAATCGGGCGACACGCTGGTGGTGATCGAGTCGATGAAAATGGAAATCCCCGTCATTACCGAAGACGGCGGTGTGGTGAAAGAAATCCTCGTCAAGGAAAGAGACGCGGTGGCCGAGGGGCAAGTGGTGGCGGTGCTGGAGGGGTGATGTTTGGGGCGTGAAACGTGAAACGTGAATCGTGAAAGGTGAAACGCGATTCGCGGCGCGCCACTGACCGGTTTACTGTTCCACCCACTGTTTGCCCGTAACGAAAACACAGCACCGAAATTACCTAAGCATTTGATTTAATTCAATAATTTAAAATGAGGCAAGGCCATGGCACGTCCTGAAATCGAAGGCGATTGGGTAATGGGCTGGCCAGATCGCAAGCGTGCTGCGATCAGCGCGGGCAAGGATGCGCAGGGGCGCACCATCAATGGCCGCTCGCCGGTTACCGTGCTCGAAGGGTTGTTGACGCCCACCGACGCTTACTACATTGTCAATCAGCTTGAAGTGCCGGAACCCATGCATCCCGACGACTGGATACTGCAGATCGGCGGCTTGGTGGAACGGCCGATAGAAATGTCGCTCAAGGATTTGATGAAGCTACCTGGCCGCACCGTGCGTGCGGTGACCGAATGCGCGGGCAATGATGCGGGGTTTTTCGATTACCAGCAAAAAGGCGCGAAAAAACCCTCGCGCATCAACCAGCAGGACATGCAGGCGCGCGCGGCACAGCGCGAAGCCAATGCCGTGCCTGACAGCGCAACCATCAGCAACGAATCAACGACCACCTGCGCAGTGAGCGCGGGCGAATTCACCGGTGTGCCGCTGGCAGACGTGCTGAAAAAAGCGGGCCTGAAAAACAATGCCGTGTCGGTGCGCTTTCAGGGCTTCGACCGCGGGCAGCCTGATCTGGCCGTTCAGTACCGCTCGGTGGGCCGCTCGGATTTCAAACTGGTCGATCCCGGCGTGATCAATTACGAAAAAGGCATGCCGCTGGCCAAGGCCATGCACCCGGACACGCTGCTGGCGTGGTCGATGAACGGCGAATGGCTCACGCACATTCACGGCGCGCCGGTGCGTGTGGTGACGCCGGGCTGGTCCGGCAACTGGTGGGTGAAGTGGCTGGAGCAGATCGAAGTGCTCGACCACATCCCGCAGTGTTACTACCAGCATCACTACTTCACCTACGGCGAAGGCCCCGACGATCCCAAAAAGGAAATGATTACGGCGATGGGCGTGCGCTGCATCATTCTGAATCCGCTGGATGAAGACTCGCCCCTCGAACGCGGCTCGCACAAAGTGCAGGGCCGCGCGTGGAGCGGCATGGGCATGATCAAGCGCGTCGAAGTGAGTGTGGATGGCGGCAAGACTTGGGCCGATGCGCATCTTGAAGAGCCAGTCGAGCGCTGGCTGTGGGTACGCTGGTCGTGGCTGTGGGAGGTTGATAAACCCGGCGCGTATCAGATACTGGCGCGTGCCACGGATGAAACAGGGCGCGTACAACCGCAGATTCCGTGGAATTATCAGCGGAAGCATTTTGATGGGATTGTGCCAACGGATGTTGTCGTGGTTTGAAAAAATCAAAATCGTTTTTAACCACAGATGAACACAGATAAACGCAGATGAAAACCCACCGGTGTCATTCCCGCGAAAGCGGGAATCCATACGGTGATTCAAGTGGCACTGTGTTATGGGTTCCCGCTTTCGCGAGAACGACGGGTTTGGGGTTTAATCTGCGTTTATCTGTGTTCATCTGTGATTAACCAGGTTTTTCTGTGCATCTCGCCGTCTGCATCAAATACATCCCCGACCCCGAAGCGGCTTTCAGCATGTTCAGCATTGATGAACAGGCAAAAATGGTAATTCCTGCGGCGGGCTTGAAGCATGTGGTCAGCCCGTTCGACGAACAAGCGATTGAGGCGGCGCTACGCATCCGCGAGCAGCACGCAGGCACGCGCATTACCGTGATCACGCTGGGTAAC
>SYEN01000259.1 GCA_005800795.1 Burkholderiales bacterium
CATGGACGGCAGCGCGGGGCCGTTTGTGTTTCTGTTGCAATCGGCCGGCATTGAAGAGCAAAACGCCGCCAAACGTTTTATCCGCATTCTCAAAACCGTCGAAGTCCGCGCTGGCGACAAGTGGGTAAAGTTGGCCCCCTTTAACGGCTTCAAACTCGACTTGGGCATCGAGTTCAATCACCCGGTGTTTGATGCGTCGCGTCAGACGGTGAGCTTTGATTTTTCGGCCACGTCGTACATCAAGGAAGTCAGCCGTGCACGCACCTTCGGCTTCCTGCAGGATGTCGAAGCCATGCGCTCGCAGGGGCTGGCCATGGGCGGCAGTCTCGACAACGCCATCGTGATGGATGAATACCGCATCCTGAACAGCGATGGCTTACGTTACGACGACGAATTCGTCAAGCACAAGGCGCTGGATGCCATCGGCGATTTGTATTTACTGGGGCACCCGATCATCGGCGCGTTCAGCGGTTTCAAATCCGGCCACGCGCTGAACAACCAGTTGCTGCGCGCGCTGCTTGAGGATCAAACGGCGTGGGAGTTTTGCAGTTTCAAATCCGCCGAAGAAGCGCCGCGCTTTATCAACTGGCAGCCGCAAGCCGCTGGCGCGTAAGTGGTTCGCGGGTGGTGCAGTCTGCACCCGCCAGCACTTAATCCCGTGTTTTAGAGTGATTCCTGACCAATCGGGCGAGCGCTGATTTCAACGCGGGATCGTGTACAGTTTGTGAGAGATTCTCGAATTTCTCAATGGAATCAATTGGTAGTGGATTTTTTTTCATGTTACCGGTGGGCTGTTGCCGAGGGAAATTTGCTTGCAGCACCACTTTAATTCCAGTAACCTCCGCATCCAGTTTACTAAGGATCTGCAGCAAACGCGGTAGAAGTTGTCGCAGTTTCGCGGCAACGGCAGCTTGGTCTGCCAATAAGTAAAGCGTGCCTGCCTTGATGTAACCCACACGGCTTGCCTTGGCAAGATAGGCGAGTTCGACCGGGGTGGAATCGCAATAGTGTTGATACGCCCGTTGCAGTGCCGCCTGCCGTTGCGCATTTTTGCGCACAGCCTCAAGTTCACTTGAGGCGCCAATCAGGTGGCGGATGTCACGCAGCGGCATGAATGGCAGCTCGGAGATTCGTGTTGAACATTATTCTTGTATCTGGACGGCTGACGAAGGCCCGCACTATTACCCTGGGGCTCAAGCATATCGCAGGTGCCGCCGCCTTTGTGTTGCTGGCGGTGTTGCTGACATCAGGGCTGCTCAATTTCGCAATGATTCGTTATGCAGCCGAGCTGCCGTTTCTGAAAAAGCAGGTGCTGTCGATCCAGCAAACCCAGTTGATCGAAAACGAGTCGTACATGCGGGACCATCTGAATGCCATGGCGCAGCGCCTGGGGCAGATGCAGGCGCAACTGCTGCGGCTCGACACGCTGGGCGAGCGGCTCACCAAGCTGGCGGGTTTTAAACCGCAGGATTTCCAGTTCAACGAGCTGCCGGGCCGCGGCGGCGTGCAATCTTCGGTGCCCAACAGGGACGCGTCGCTGGGCGATATGACCAAAATGGTGGATCTGCTCACGCGCCAAGTCGACGACCGTGGTGACAAGTTAAGTCCTCTGGAATCGCTGTTTACCATTGATAGCGCGAAAAAGAAGCTGATTCCCACCATGTTGCCGGTGATTGGCGGCGTATATAACTCCAATTTCGGCTGGCGCATTGATCCGTTCAGCGGCCAACACTCCCTGCACGAAGGGATCGATTTCGCGGGCGCTCCGGGCACGCCGATTCTGGCCGCCGCCGGGGGCGTGGTGGTCTACGCGGAATACCACGCCGGCTATGGTAATATGGTGGAAATCAATCACGGCAACGATTTGATTACGCGCTATGCCCATGCGTCGAAATTGCATGTAAAAGTCGGCGAAATGGTGTTGCGCGGGACCAAAATCGCGGAAATGGGCAGCAGTGGCCGCTCGACCGGCACACATCTGCATTTCGAAGTGCGCCAGCGCGGTGTTGCGGTAAACCCCGCCCAGTTTTTGCAATTGCCGGGCTGATACAGCCTGCAATCGCAGAACGGTAAAAACGATTTGCGAGGGGTGGGGATTTCCCCGCCCCTTTTTTATTTTTTCGGAGTTTTAGGTAGTCCATGGTTCCCGACATACTCAAGATAATTTTCGGCAGCCGCAACGATCGGTTGCTGAAGCAATATCGCCGCAAGGTCACGGCCATCAACGCGCTCGAACCCGCGATCGCCAAGCTGTCAGACGACGAATTGCGCGCCAAGACTGACGAATTCCGCGGCCGCATCAAGGCGCATCTGGATAAAGCCGCGACCGGCGCCGATCAAAGCAAGACCGAACTGGAGGCCGCGCAGGAGCGCGAGCGCCGCGTGATCCTCGAAGAACTGCTGCCGGAAGCCTTCGCCGTGGTGCGTGAAGCCTCCAAGCGCACGCTTGGCATGCGGCATTTCGACGTGCAGATGCTGGGCGGCATCACGCTGCATAACGGCAAGATGTCCGAGATGCGCACGGGCGAAGGGAAGACGCTCGTTGCTCCACTCGCCGCTGCCGCAAACGCCCTCGCGGGCGACGGCGTACACGTCATCACCGTCAACGACTACCTGGCGCGACGCGACGCGCAGTGGATGGGCC
>SYEN01000260.1 GCA_005800795.1 Burkholderiales bacterium
CCAATTTCCCTGTTCCATTCAATTTCCATGGTCCCTATGACTTTTAAAGTCAACTCAAGTCCGACAGGCTGCTAGTGGTTTTTTTCAACAGCCCAATTCCGCTCGCCGGTGTCGTCTAAACTGACGTCTGCTGGAGAGCGCTTTGATCGCGCGCGCCGTAACACCAGATATTGCAAGGAGACCTGCATGGAAATCGCCCCGGGCATACACAACATCGTCACGGATCTGCAGCATGCGACCGGCGTCACCAACACCTACTTGATTGTCGGCACGCAGGGCGCGGCCTTTGTTGACGCCGGCTGGAACCGCCCCGGCGAATGCGAGGCGCGCATCGGCTACTGGGAAAAGCTCGGCAAGCCACCGCTGAAGGGCATTGCGGTCACGCACCGGCACGCCCCGCACTGGCAAAATGCGCCCGCGATCCAGAAGGCTTGCGGCCATCCGCCGATCATCGCCACCTACATCGAAAAGCCCGAGATCGAAGCACGCATGGCGGATGGCAAAGTGGATCGCCCGGTGCGTGACGGCGAAACCATGAGCCTCGGCAACCTCACGCTGGAATTCATCGAAGCGCCGGGCCACACCTACGGCAGCATGGCGGTGTTCGTCCGCGAAACGCGCGCGCTATTTACCGGCGACAACGTGATGGGCAGCGGCAGCTCGGTGGTGAATCCGGGCGAAGGCGAAATCGTGCTCTATCTGCAAACCATGGAAAATTTTTGCGTTACGACCCGGCGGTGATTTACCCCGGCCAAGGCCCGGTGGTGACCGACCCGCGCGACAAGATCACCAACCTGATTCAGCACCGCAAGGACCGCGAAGAACAAATCGTGGCGCTGCTGCAACAGGCGCCGCACAGCGTCGAGCAACTAACCGCCGCGCTTTACAAGGACGTCAAGCCCGGTGTTGCGCATCTCGCGCGCAATCAGGTGAAGAGTCATCTGATCAAGCTAGAACAGGAACGGCGCGTCGCTGCGGCTGGAGACGTGTACCGGCTGGTGTAGCACGAGCACCTTTGCGTGAAAAAAAGCAGCCGTTCATGCTGAGCGTAGGCCGTTTTTTGGCCGAAGTCGAAGTATGAACGGCGGGCCTGCCCAGTCATTTTGTCCCGCACGCTTACTCCGGCGTATAGCCCGCGATTTTCACCACCGCCGCCCAGCGCGCGATCTCGCGCCGGATATGCTCGGCAAACGCATCCGGTGCAATGCCTCCGGGTTCAGAACCTTCCGCAAGCAAGCGGCTTTGCACCTCGCGCGTGCCGAGAATGTCTTTGACCTCGCCATGCAAGCGCCGCACGATATCCTGCGGCGTACCCGCCGGTACCACCAAGCCTTGCCAGGACGCCACATCGAACTTCGGCAACCCGACTTCGCTCATGGTCGGCACCTCGGCAGCCGTACTGATGCGCCGCTTTGAACTCACGGCATGCGCGCGCAGCTTGCCGGTGCCCAGATAGGGAATCGCGCCGGGCGGCTGTTGCAGGCTCATCTGCACCTGCCCCGCGAGCAAATCGGTCAACGCCGGCCCCGCGCCCTTGTACGGCACGTGCGTGACCTTAAGGCCCGTCATCGACAAAAACAGTTCCATCATCAGATGCGAAGCGCCGCCGGTACCCGATGAAGCGTAGTTGAGCGACCCCGGCTTAGCCTTCGCCAGCGCAATCAAATCGTTGTAAGTTGCCGCAGGCACCGAGGGCACTGTCACCAGAAACATTGGCGAGATCGCCGTGGTCGTCACCGGGGCAAAATCTTTTTGTGGATCGTACGGCAGCTTGCGAAACGTGCTGACGTTGGTGGCCAGCGTGCTGATGGTGCCGTAAAAAATCGTATACCCGTCCGGCGCCGAACGCGCGGCCATTTGCGCGGCGATGTTGCCGCCACCCCCGCCGCGATTGTCCACCACCACCTGTTGCCCCATACGCTCGGACAACTTGGCACTGATGGTGCGCGCCATGATGTCCGTGGCCCCGCCAGGTGCAAACGGCACGATCGCGCGAATCGGACGCGTTGGATAGGACGACTGGCGCTCGGCAGCCATCGCCACGGTGCTTGCCATCAAAAAACCCAACAGTACGCGGGCGACCAGCTGCATGGAAGAAAATATGGACATAATCAATGGGTTACGAAAATGGACTGATCGCTTCGCGGCTATTCCGAGCATGTTGGCCGCAGCCGCGAGTCATGTCGCACATTATCGATGCAGTTCGACGCATCGTCAATCTGTAACTTATTGTTTTTATTGAATTATTTTATTGACGTGAAATGCGTTTACTCGGAATGACTGCTTCATCGGTTAACCGGCCGTTGGAGGGCGGCAAACGGCCAGAAGCGGAACTATGCCTTAGCAACACAAAGCGTTTGTTCACCTGCTTTTTACAACTCAATTCCCCACAAAAACTAACGTTGCCAGTCCTGCCTTGCCTATGTCACCTGGAAGTCATAATGTGCGAAATTGGATAAACGCCTCGGTCTTGCATACGAGGCGAGGCACTGTGCTGAGGAGAAATAGGCCGCTGTTGCACTTTTCAGCGTGTAGAAGAGTATCAACGTAGCCGCCAGAAGCACGTGTCGCTTTTGCGTTGATTGTTAACACGGGTCAGGAATGCCGGAACATGCTATACCCTATTGAATCCACAGCCTTTTTCGAGTGTCCGGACTGGGTTGTTAACAGTCGTACCGGGATGTTAACAGTCGTTTTTGCCTGTTAAAACTAGTTAGGCCCCGCCCAGAAAGCAGGAGTTCCACATGTCCACCAAAACTCTGACCTCCCTATTCGGATACAAGGCCTGGGCCAACGCGGA
>SYEN01000261.1 GCA_005800795.1 Burkholderiales bacterium
ATCACGCCCAGCCGTCGCGGGCGCATGGTCGATTTTGGCGATATCTGGGAAGTGTTCAAGGTGGTGGCCGACGCGCACGGCATGTGCGTGATTCACGGCGAAGACAACGATATCGTGATGCACATGTACGACAAGGTGATCCGCGAAAACCGTACGGGCTTTGAAAACATGGCCGAAGTACATAACGCCATGTCGGAAGATTTGTCGTTCCGTCGTGTGCTGGGGTTGGCGAAGAATGTACCGGGTATCGCCCTGTATTTCATGCATGTCAGCGCAGCGTTCGGTGTGGAGGCGATCCGTGAGGCACGCGCCAAAGGCATGCCCATCTATGGCGAGACGCTGCATCAATATCTGATGTACACGTCCGAGGACTATAAAAGGCCGAATGGGCAGATCTATCACACCTATCCGTCGATCAAGGCGCAGGCGGATCAGAACGCGTTGTGGGCCGGCATGGTGGACAACACTATACACACGGTCGCCACCGATGAAGTGTGCTGTTCGCTGAAGGACAAGATACAGGGCAAGCGCGTCGATGACACCACCGGCGGCAATGTCGGCGTCGAGCCGCGCGTGTCGCTGATGTATTCCGAAATGGTGGGGCGGCGCGGTTACTCGCTGGAGAAATTCGTTGATCTGGTGTCCACCAACGCGGCGAAAATCATGGGTTTGTATCCGCGCAAGGGGGCGTTGGCGGCGGGCTCGGATGCCGACGTAGTGGTGTTGGACACGTCGCGCCGATTCGTGTTGACCAAGGATATGCTGCATGAATCGGATTATTCGCCGTGGGAAGGCCACGAAATGCTGGCATGGCCCTCGACCACAGTACTGCGCGGCAAGGTGGTGGTGGATGGCGGGCGATATCTGGGTGACCTGAAAGATGGCCAATTCTTGCCGCGCAAGATTTCGCAGGACATCCGCAGCGGTGCGTTGTTGTGAGCCTTGTGGAGCACGCGCCGCTTGCCGCTGCCGACGAGCGACTGCGCGCGTTTCTCGAACAAAGTCTTGCGCTGTGGCAGGTTACGGGCACTGTGCAGTTGGCCGCGGCGCCTGTCGTAGCCGAAATACGGGCCGGCAGTGGCGCTTCGGTGTGGGTGGAGCGCGCAGGAGACGACACACCGTTTCGCTGGTTCGTGCGTTGGCGCAGGGAAGGGGATGCGCCGGGCGGCGTGCGTGAGGTGCGGCCGCGCGCCTGTAGTTCGCTGGTGGGGTTGCTGGCGGCCGTGCGTGATGGCTTGGGTGTGGAGCGGGGCAGTGCGCTGCGGGTGGCGCCTGCGCCGGAGCCGGTGCTTTCGTGATTCCGGTTTCGGTCATTACCGGCTTTCTTGGCAGCGGCAAGACTACGCTGCTCGCGCGCCTGATGCGTGACCCGGCGATGGGGCGTACCGCGGTCATCATCAATGAGTTCGGCGAAATCGCGCTTGATCATGACTTGATTGAAACCAGCGAAGAAAGTTTTGTGCAGCTATCGAATGGCTGCCTGTGCTGCAATGTGCGCAGTGATCTGACGGCAACGCTGGCTGATCTGGCGGCGCGGCGCGAGCAGGGCACGGTGCCGCCTTTTGAACGGGTGGTGATCGAAACCAGCGGTCTGGCCGACCCTGCACCGATCCTGCATGCGCTGATGACGGATCGCGATCTTTGTGGATCCTATGCGCTGGATGCTGTGATAGCTACTGCAGATGCCGTGGTCGGCATCGATGCGCTCGATCATCACGAAGAATCACGGCGGCAGGCTGCGGTGGCTGACCGGATCGTGATTACCAAGAGCGATCTGGCAGAGGCGCGCACGGAGGCACTCAAAAACCGCTTGGCCGTCATGAATCCGGGTGCCCGAATAACCGAGGGGGCGTATGGCACAATGTCGCCTGCGTTGCTGTTCGGCTGCGGGTTTTATGACGTGACTGGCAAGCATCCGGATGTGGGTGTGTGGCTGAATCATGAATCCCTCCACGCCCCGTACGGTCATGAACATGCGCATGCTCCCCACACGCACACCCCGTCCATCACCAGTTTTTGCATTGTGCGTGAGCAGCCGTTGCACGCGGTGACGCTGCCGCTGCTGTTGTCAGCGCTGGCAGAAAACTGCGGTACCGATTTGCTGCGCGTAAAAGGCATCGTACACGTGCGTGAATCACCCAATCGGCCCGCCGTGATCCACGGCGTGCAGCACGTGTATCACGCGCCCGCGTGGCTCCCCTGCTGGCCCTCCGAAGACAAACGCACGCGCATGGTGTTTATTGGCCGCAACCTGCGGGAGTCGTGGGTGCGGGCGTTGATCGAATTGCTGGACGAAGAAGTCGGCGCGGTGGGCGCAAGTCACGTCTGAACTCTGCTCGTCACTTCGCTGACTCAGCCTTCATGAATGCGGCACTTGCCGTGGTCCGGTGCGGGCGGTGGTCTGGGCTGGGGCGCTGACCGATGTCAGCAAAAATACGGACAAAAATACGAACAAAAGCGACTGTAAAGTGAGATTCCGTACGTACTTTATGCGCAAGCCTCGTCATGTGGTGCGCGGTAGGATAACATGGCGGAATTTACCCAACGTGTAGCGAGATTTCCCATGGCAAATCCTTCAAATGCTTTGCATGTCGGCCTGATGGTGCCCAGCAATAACACCACGATGGAGCGTGAACTGAAGTTCTGGCTACCGCCCGGTTCCACATGCATGACGCAGCGCATACCGCGTGGCAAGGGCATGCTGACCAAGGAAACCCTGCCTGAATACATGGCACAGGCCTTGAAGCTTGCAGAAGTCTTCGACGATCCGAAAGTGGACGTGGTTGCTTACGGCTGCACCGCCGCCGGGTTTATTTCCGGCCCGTCGGGTGACAAGGCGCTGGCGCGCAGCCTGACCAATATTTCCGGCAAGAACGTGGTGACCACTGCCCGTTCGATGGTGCTGGCGTTGCAGGACGCGAAAGTCAAGAACATCGCGCTAGTGACACCGTATCTGGACGGCGTCAATACGCAACTGAAGGCGTTTCTGGCCGACGGCGGCATCACGGTTACGCGTTTCAACAGTTTTTACGCGCAGAATGTTGACGAGTTGGGACGCATCGAGGCGCATCAGGTGGCACAGCTCGCGCGCGAAACCATGGGCGACGATTGCGAGGCGATGTTCATCGGCTGTTCGCAGTTGCCAACGGCGGAAATTCTCGGCGATCTGGAACGCGAATTTGGCCGCCCCACGTTTTCGTCGATTCAGGTCACTGCGCATCGCGCGCTGCAAGAGGACCGAGGACGCATGGCCGCGTGAGTCGTATCCCATGCTTGGTTTTAAAAATAGTGATATAAAACAAATATTTGCGATATTACTCCGCACGCTGGTGGCAACGGCAACGCTGGCGGTGGTGCAGGCAGCGGCCGCAGATGCACCGTTCCCGGCCAAGCCGGTGCGCATCATTGCCGCTTCCACCGGCACCAGCGGCGACTTGCTGGCGCGTTATCTGGGGCAACGCCTGAGCGAACGCTGGCAACAACCTGTGGTAACGGAAAACCGGTCTGGCGCCGGTGCGGTGATTGCTGCCGAAGTGGCGGCGAAGGCCGCTCCGGATGGCTACACGGTGCATCTCGGGCAACACGGTTCATTTGCTGCTGCGCCGGGGCTCTACAAAAAGCTGTCGTACGATCCGCTGAAGGATTTCGCGCCAATCACTTTCTACGCGCATGTGCCGCTGCTGATCGTGGCGCACCCGTCATTTCCGCCGGGCAATATGAAAGAGCTGGTTGAATACGCCAGGTCACGTCCCGATGCTATCAATTATGGTTCGGGTGGTGCCGGCCTCATCGGGCATCTGAATTTTGAGTTGCTGAACGTCACTGCCGGTCTGAAGCTGGTGCATGTGCCGTATAAAGGTGTCGGGGCTTCGCTAACCGCGGTGATGAGCGGTGAGGTGCAGTTGGGAACCGTGCCTGTGCCAGTGTCGCTGCCGCAGGTGACGGCAGGCAAGGTGAAGGCGTACGCCAACACCGGCGCCAACCGCTTTGCCGGCGCGCCGAATATTCCGACCGTGGCCGAGGCGGGGTTTCCCGGTTTCGAGGCTGTGACCTGGTTCGCGATGTTCGCGCCGGCACGCACACCGCCGGAGCGAGTTCGCGTGCTGAACCGCGACATGGTGGCTGCGATATCCGCGCCCGCCACGCGCAGTTGGCTGATCGCGCAGGGTGCCGATCCTGCACCCGGCACGCCGGAAGCGCTGACGGCGTTTTTGCGAAATGACATCGAGAAGTGGGGCAAGGTGATACGCGCGGCGGGCATACAGCCTGACTAGTGCGGCGCCATCTTTTGAAGGAAACCCAATGAGTACACCCTCAAGCACAGTGGCATTCGATCTCATCTGCGTTGGCGGCGGTTACGCCGGCTTATCCGCAGCTGCGCGTGCCGCGCAACTTGGATTGAAAGCGGTGGTGCTGGAACGTGGCGCGGATGAACTCTATGCTTGTAATTCGCGCGTGGCGGGTGGCGTGCTGCATGTGTCGTACAACGATCCGGCTGTGCCGCCGGATACCATCGCACAAGCCATCACAGAAATCACAGCAGGTTATGCCGATGCCGCGTTGGTCAAGGCCATGGCGGATAACGCGTCGCGCGCGGTGCACTGGTTGCAAAGCGAAGGCGCGCACTTTGAGCGGCTGACTACAGCGGGCTGGCGCAATTGGGTGTTGGCGCCCGTACGGCCGCCGGCGACGCATCTGGAATGGCAGGGGCTGGGTTCGGATCAGGGCTTACGGGCGCTGGAAAAGAATTTGTGCGAGCGCGGTGGTGCTTTGCATAGAAATACGCAGGTCATTGATTTAATTGAAGAAAATAATTCCTGCGTGGGAGTGCATGTGCAACGCGGCGATAGCACGATGGAATTTCGTGGACGCGCCGTATTGTTGGCCGACGGGGGATTTCAGGCCAATGCGGATTTGCTCAAGCAGCATATTTCGCCTGCGCCGCAGGCGTTGAAGCAGCGCAACGTGCGCACCGGCGTTGGCGACGGCTTGCGCATGGCGCGCGCGGTGGGTGCGGCGGTCAGTCCGCTCGAAGCGTTTTATGGCCACGTGCTGTCGCGCGACGCCATGCACAATGACCGCCTGTGGCCGTATCCGCAGCTCGATGAACTGGCGGCTGCCGGCATGGTGGTCAACCCGCTCGGTCAACGCATCGGTGATGAAGGCATGGGCGGTGTGTATATCACCAATATTATGGCGCGGCAGCCTGATCCCCTTGCCCTGTCGGCGGTGTTCGACGAAGTCATTTGGCAAGGAGCGGGACGCGCGGCGGGTATTCCACCCAACGCCACGCTGATTGAGCACGGCGGCACCTTGTTCAAGGCCGCTACGCTGGCCGCGCTGGCTGCTCAACTGGGTGTGGACGCTGCCGGACTCGAAGCCACGGTGCGCGACTACAACGCCGCGCTGGCGGCGGGCAAACTCGCGGCACTCAAACCGGCGCGCAGCGCCACCCGGCGCAAACCCATGCCAGTCGCCACCGCACCCTTCTATGGCGCACCGCTGTGTGCCGGGATTACGTACACCATGGGCGGCGTGCGCATCAACGCCAACGCGCAGGTGCTGCGCGAGAATGGTTCCACCATCGCGGGGCTTTACGCAGCAGGCGCATCCACTGGTGGTCTCGAGGGCGGGCCTGCAGCGGGCTACGTGGGAGGGCTGATGAAAGCCCTGACGTTTGGCTTGCTGGCGGCGGAACATGTCGCTTCAGGTGTGCAAAAATCCTAGAGCCTGTTTTGGATTTTCGGCGAGAAGAATAAAGGCGCGTACCGACTGCGGCTCCCCAGCGGAGTTCGCGCCACTCTTCTTTCGCGAGAGGGGTATTGGTCAGGACACAGAGGGTTTTTGTAAGTATCTGTTTTAATTGAGTTTTTACAACATTCAGTATGGGCCTCCCGTGGAACGCGGCACACACTGCAGGATCGGTGAGAATGAACCCGCTGGTTAAGAAAATCGCGAGCAGCGTGTTGCTGGTGTCGTCACTGGCGGTAGCCGGCATGGCCAGCGTGGCAACCGTGGCAGCACAAGGTTATCCCGAACGCCCGATCACCTTGATCGTGCCGTGGCCCGCCGGCGGCGGTACCGATGTGGCCATGCGCGCGCTGGGTGATGTGCTCGGCAGGCAGCTAAACACGCGCATTGTCATCGACAACAAACCCGGCGCGGCCGGCACCATCGGCCCGGCGGGCATGGCGGCCAATGCGCGGCCCGATGGGTACACGCTGTCGCAGATACCACTGACCATTTTGAGTTATCCGCACATGCAAAAGGTCGCCTGGGATCCGCTGAAGGATTTCACCTGGATCATCGGCATCACCGGGTATTCGTTCGGCGTGGTGGTGCGTGCCGATGCTCCCTGGAAAACGTGGAAGGAATTTATCTCGTACGCCAAAGCGAATCCCGGCAAGGTTACGTACGGCACACCGGGTACGGGTACACCGCTGCACACGACAATGGAGGACATCGCCGCGAAAGAGGGCATCCAGTGGACGCAAGTGCCGTTCAAGGGAAACGCCGATGCTTCCGCATCGCTGATGGGTGGGCATATCACGGCGTCGGCAGACGCTTTCGGCTGGGCCGAGTACATTCAGTCGGGTCGTTTTCGGCTGCTGGTGAGCTGGGGCGCCACGCGCACCAAGCGCTGGCCCGAGGTGCCCACTCTAAAGGAACTGGGCTACAACATTGTGTCCGCGTCGCCCTACGGCATTGCCGGGCCGAAGGGCATGGATCCGAAGCACGTGAAAATCCTCCACGACGCGATTCGCAAAGCCATGGATGATCCCGGCTATCAGAAAGTACTGGCGCGGCTCGATCAGGAAAATTATTACCTTTCGACCGAAGATTACGCGCGGCAGATCAAGGTGTGGTATGACGCGGAGAAGGTGAATATGGAGCGGGTGGGGTTGTCGTTAAAGCCTTAAGTGGTGGATCACAGCCTTGAGCAAGTTGCGCGGACACCAGAGGGATTTCCAACAGGCTTTACACATGCCAGCCGCGTTGTTTTTGCTGGCTGCTGCGCGGCCTTCCTTGATGCGTTCCTGCTAGCCAGGATCAAGCAGATACAATCCCTTGCGAAGGCGGCAAATTTGACATTGCATTAACCGGCGCCTGCAATCCCGATGAATCCCAACTATTTCAGACGTTTCACACCATGCTTCTAAGAATAATGACAAGAAAACTGATTTTCCTGTTGCCATGGCTCGCCATGGGCGCGTCCTCAATCGTGTTCGCGCAACCCGTCGCAAAAGGCGCCGCGGACGCAGCGGCAAACTGGCCGGTGCGTCCGGTACGCATGATCGTCGGTTTTTCCGCCGGCAGTGCAACAGACATGTCGGCGCGCCTGCTGGCGCCCAGCTGTCGGAAATTTGGGGCCAGCCGGTGGTGATAGAAAACCGCACCGGAGCGGGCAGTTCGGTCGCCAATGCGATGGCGGCGCAGGCCACGCCCGACGGCTATACGCTGTTGGTGATTTCTGCGTCGTTTGCCATCAACGCCGTGCTGCGGTCCAACGCAGGCTACGATCCGTTGAAAGATTTTGTCAGTGTGTCGCAGATTGGTTATTCGACCGGCGCGCTGGTGGTGACGCCTGCGCTGG
>SYEN01000262.1 GCA_005800795.1 Burkholderiales bacterium
GCGAAACAGGTGCATGTGCCGTTCAAGTTCCTGGGTGATGCGTTCACCGAAACCATGGCCGACCGCGTGCATTACTTTCTGTTCACTGTGCCGTCCGCCTCGGGTATTGCGCGCGAGGGCAAGCTGCGCGCGCTGGCGGTAAGCGGTTCCAAGCGCTCATCGGCATGGCCAGATCTGCCGACGGTCGCCGAAGCCGGCTTGCCGGAGGCAACCTCCGACGGCTGGTTCGGCCTGATCGCGCCAGCGGGCGTGCCGGCCGCGATTGTCACGCAAGTGCAAATCGATATTGCCAAATTGCTGCGTGAACCAAAAATCCGCGAGTTGCTGTCGCGCGGTGGCGCCGAAATTCCCAACGATACCTCTGCTGCGGCGTTCGGCAAGCTCATGCAGTCCGAGTACGACCGCTACGCACGGCTGGTTAAAGAAGCGGGGTTGAGGGCGCCATGAGTGTCACTTTCAAAACTTTCGATGCAGCGCGCGTCGCTTGCCGCACGCTGCTTATCGGCGTGATAGTGGTTGTGCCACCGGTTGCATGGGCGCAAGCGTTTCCCGCCAAAACCATCCGCATGGTCGTGCCGTTCCCGGCAGGCGGCGGTGTGGATTACACCGGGCGCATGATCGCCAGGGGTATGTCCGACCGTCTGGGGCAGCAGGTGGTTATTGATAATCGCGCGGGCGCGTCCGCCATCATCGGCATGGAGCTTGCCAAAAACGCGGTGCCTGATGGTTACACCATTGCCGCCACGTCAAACGGGCCATTGGTGATCAACCCGCATCTTTTCCGTAAGTTGCCGTACGACAGCCTGCGCGATTATTCGCCCATTGCCATCATCACCAGTTTTCCGTACTTGCTGGTCGCGCATCCGTCGCTGCCGGTTAAGAATGTCAAGGAATTGATCGCACTGGCGCGCTCGCGTCCCGGCGAAATTTCGTACTCGTCGCCTGGTACCGGCAACGGCCAACACCTCGCCACCGCCTTGTTTGCGTCAATAGCCAGGCTCGACATGCTGCACATACCCTACAAGGGCAACGCCCCTTCGGTGGTGTCGCTGGTGTCGGGGGAAACGCAGCTCACCTTCAGCAGCATTCCCGGCATGCTGCCGCATGTTCGCGCCGGGCGCGTGCGTGCGCTGGGCGTCGGCTCGGTGCAACGTGTGCCGTCGCTGCAGGATTACCCTACGGTAGCCGAAAGCGGCCTGCCGGGATTTGAAGCCGCCGGTTGGGGCGCTGTCATCAGGCCGGCGAACATGCCGCGTGACATCGTCAGTGCGCTCAGCAAGGCGATCCTCGATACGTTAAAGCACCCCGACACCGCACAGCGCATGCTCGCCGATGGGGCTGTACCCACGCCCGGTACGCCGGAGGAACTCACAGCCTATTTGAAAACAGAGTTGGTGAAGTGGGGGCGGGTGGTGAAGCTCGCAAACGTCAAGCCGGAGTAATTGGCAGGCGCGTGCTGGAAGTCACTTTCCGATCCGCGCCCTGCCAATGAGATAGTAAAACTTATACAAACCTTTAATGGTGCCGGGGCAATAACGCAATGAAATCTTCCAAGCAACCCAACATCCTGTTAATCCTGGTCGACGACCTTCGTTACGACGAATTCGGCGCGGGTGGCCACCCGTACATGAAAACGCCGCACATCGACCGCATCGCGCACGAAGGCATGATGTTCGACCGCGCGTTTCACACCACGCCGATCTGCTCGCCCAATCGCGCGTCGATACTCACCGGGCAATACGCCAGCCGCCACGGCATTATCGACAACGTGGCGCGCGACGCGGCGAGTCATCGCATTCCGAATTACCACATGGAGTTGCAAAAGCTCGGCTACGAAACCGCACACATTGGCAAATGGCATATGGGCAACGACGGCAAGCCACGCTCCGGCTATGATCACTGGGTGGCGTACGACGGCCATGGGCGGCTGAACGATCCGCTGCTTAACGAGCATGGCAAATACGTGCAGCGCAAGGGCTACATCACCGACATCATGAACGGCATGGCGGTGGATTTTGTGAAGAAGAAACACAAAAAGCCTTGGTCGTTGTGGTTCGCGCATAAGGCCGTGCACCCCGATGCGGAGCAGGCCGCTGACGGCACCATTCGCATGGACGGCTATCGTGTGCCCAAGCGCCACGAAAATTTGTACAAGGGCTGCGTGTTCCCGAAAAAACCCAACATGCAAAGCCCGAAGGAATTCCTGAAACACAAACCGGTGTGGACCGAGGCGGTGGAGTTACGCAAGAGCAAAGAATCGCGCGCGATTACCGATCCGCTGCATTCCTTCACGCAGGAAGAAATTCGTCTGCGCGCCGCGATGATGGCGTCGGTGGACGAAGGTGTCGGCATGCTGTTCGAGGCGCTGGAACAAACCGGTCAACTCGATAACACGATCATCCTGTTCATGGGTGACAACGGCTTTTTCTTCGGCGAACACGGCATCGGCCCTGATCGGCGCTTTGGTTACGAAGAAGGCATCCGCTCGCCTTTGACGATGCGTTATCCCAAGTTGCTGAAAGCCGGCGCGCATCGCAAACATCTGGTGATCCTGCAGGACTTGGCGCCGACGCTAATCGA